>JAYUWA010000176.1:0-2101 GCA_043753795.1 Bacteroidota bacterium
GTTGAATCCCATGTTCTCCGGTAATCAGCATTCAAGTCATAATTGAAATTATTGTTTTCCTCAATGTTATCCCTGTAATAGGTATCAAAGGTAATTTCCTCAGGAGTGTAGAATCGATATTGAATTTGTTCCGGCCTTATATCATCTCTGAAAGAAACTGAACCACTAACACTAATAGTATTAAATTTATTTACAAAAAAATCTGCACCAAGTTTACCTACATGATTGTCATTTTTTGAAGTGCCTTGCGTATTTGAACTGTAGTAATAAGGTGATAAACCGGGGAAATAATTGTACTGCGTATTCTCGCCTTTGTTACTTCGGTTTTCATGCCTATAATTGTAATTCGCAAACAGATTTACACGGGGAGAACGGTCATTGCCACTGATCCCGAAATTATATTTATCATTTGTTCCAACACCAAGCGTGACATTTCCATTCATGCCTTTCATTTTTTCTTTCTTGGTCTTGATATTTATAATTCCTGCCATTCCATCTGCATCAAATTTTGCTGAAGGATTTGTGATGATCTCAATTTGTTCAATTGCTCCTGCAGGAATTTGTTGCAATACCGCTTTTCTGTCACCACCTAACATCCCTGAAGGCTTTCCATCAATGAGTATCGTCACATTTGCGCTACCTCTTAATGCAACATTTCCATCTATGTCGACCGCAACAGAAGGTATTGTTTGCAACACATCCGTAACCGTACCTCCTGTGTTGACAATATTCTTATCCATATTGTAGATCTTCCTGTCTATCGAATTAACATAATCAGCTTTCTCACCGGTAATAGTTACTTCGCCTAATTTTGTAATGGAACTTGCCATCTTTATAATACCGGCATCCACCTCAATATTTTGCATTGAAAGAAAAATGGGTTTAGAAAAAGCAGTTGTATATCCTATAAAAGATGCTTTGATGATTATATTACCCAAGGGCAGATCTTCAGCTAAAAAATTTCCCTTTTCATTTGTTTGTACTCCACCAACCAATGCAGAATCGCGAGCAGATAAAAATGCAACTGCCGCATAGCTTACTGCTTCATTCGTTTTCGAGTCCCGCAAACTTCCAATAATTTTTCCAATTTTCGGAGCATTTCTTCTCAAAGAATCAGGTCTGTTTCTGGAACCTTCACGTTGTTGAGCAAATAGCAATACTGGAAATAGTAATAAAAGAAGAATTCCGATTGTAATTTTCATATGTATAAATGAGATGCAAAGGTATTACTTAATAGTTAGAATTATGACAGATAGAGATGAGATAGGTTTATTGATATGCGTATATTTACAGAATATTAACATCTATGATTCCTTTAGCCGAAAGAATGCGTCCAACCTCACTTGATCATTACATTGGTCAGGCCCATCTAGTTGGAAACGACGCAATTCTGCGAAAAACATTGGCTCGGAATGTAATTCCTTCAATTATATTCTGGGGTCCGCCAGGGGTGGGCAAAACCACACTTGCCGGAATCATTGCTAAAGAAATTAGACGTCCATTTTACGTGCTTTCTGCCGTTAGCTCGGGAGTAAAAGATGTGCGGGAAGTAATAGAAAAAGCTCAGCGCTATCAATTCGAATTAAAAGAAGTTGAAGGAAGCCCGATCTTATTTATTGATGAGATTCATCGCTTTAGCAAATCGCAGCAAGACTCACTTTTGAATGCAGTAGAAAAAGGTGTTGTCACACTGATTGGTGCTACAACAGAAAATCCATCCTTCGAAGTCATCTCACCACTTCTTTCCAGATGCCAGGTATATGTCCTGAAAGAGCTATCCAAAGACGATCTTATTGCAATTGTCAGGCAAGCAATCCAAGACGATGTTGTTCTTAAAAAAAGAAAGATCACGCTATCAGAATCGGAAGCCTTACTTCGCCTCTCCGGTGGTGATGCAAGAAAACTTCTGAACCTTCTTGAACTTGTTGTCAATTCATTTTCACCGGATGCAGAAGTTGATATCACAAATGCAAATGTTCAGGAGATCGTGCAGGACAAAATTGCTATGTATGATAAAAACGGTGAACAGCATTATGATATTATCAGCGCCTTTATAAAATCGATGCGTGGTTCAGATCCTAATGCAGCAGTTTATTGGTTA
>JAYUWA010000177.1:0-2100 GCA_043753795.1 Bacteroidota bacterium
TGAGTATTTCACACCCAACTGACCACCCCGTTTCACTCTGAACTGACCACCCTGTTTCAGCGGCAACTGACCAGGCGTTTCACTGTCAACTGACCAGGTGTTTCACTACCAACTGACCAGGGCATTTTGAAGCGCTAGGTTTAGCTGTTTCACTGTCAACTGACCACCCCTAAATAGGTTTTTCTTGATGTGTTTTTTTGAGATTTATAATAGTGCTTTGCAAAAAGCCAAAGCCCTATTATGTCCAATCAACCAAAGAGCATGCATCAAATCAGACAAGTCTTAGAACATCTTTCACGAGGAACCAGTATCAGCAAGATTGCCGGATTGTTGAACATGTCCAGAAATACTGTGAAAGATTATCGCGACAAATTTTTAATGACAGGCGTTACTTTCATTCAACTTCTGGAACACAGTGAGATTGAACTTTCGTTATTGATCCGTAGCAAACCTCCTTCATCGACCCTTGATGCAGATGAAAAGCGACTAAAAGATTTTTCTTCGCTGCTTCCTTATTTTCTATCAGAGCTTCGGAAAACCGGTGTAACCAAACAACTTTTGTGGCAGGAATATCTGAAAGACTTTCCGGATGGATATCGCTACACGCGCTTTTGTTATTTTCTTTCTCAGAATCAAAAGCAAGGTGAAGCAGTCATGCGCATGGTGCATCTTCCCGGAGAAATGCTTCAGGTAGATTTTGCCGGCAGTAAACTTCATTATGTTGATCGGGAAACAGGAGAGATCATTGCCTGTGAAATTCTTGTCAGCGCCATGCCGTACAGTCATTTTATGCATGCGGTGGCATTGCCCAGTCAGAAGCAAGCTGATTTTATATCCGGCATGGTGAAAGCTCTTAATTATTTAGGAGCAGTTCCTCATGCAATCAAATGTGATAATCTAAGAAGTGCAGTGGTTCGACCTGACAAGTATACTCCGGACTTTACAGAAGCAATGGAATATTTTGCAGCCTACTATGGCACCACAGCAATGGCCGCACGTGTTTTCAAGCCCCGCGATAAAGCCAGTGTTGAATCGGCGGTGAACATTTGTTACTTAAGAATTTATGCCCCGCTTCGTCATCAAACTTTTTACAGTTTAAAAGAACTCAACTATGCAATTACCGCTCAGATGGAATTACATAACGACCAGTTGCTCCAGGGAAAAGAATATTCCAGACGCATGCGTTTTCTACAGGATGAAATCAGTCAGATGAAATCACTTCCGTTAGAAGAATACCAGCTTAAAAAAAGTACATGGAGTAAAGCAGGTAAGAACTATCATGTGATCATCGGTGAGGATCGTCATAGCTACAGTGTGCCGTTTCAATTGATCGGAAAAAAATTGAAGTTGATTTACACGACTGAACATGTAGAGATCTATGATGGGACCAATCGTGTTGCAGTACATCAGAGAAGTTATCGTAAATATGGAAACAGCACGATCAAATCTCATATGCCGGCCAATCACCAGTACATGTTAGAAGCCCGTGGATATGATGGTTCTGATTTTTTGCACGAAGCCGAGCAGGTTGGTCGCTGTGCAATGGAAGTAGTAGAAAGAATGATCCGCAAAGCACATTATGTTCAACACACCTATGCACTATGGCAAGCCTTCAGACGACTGAAAAGGAATTATGGAAAGGATCGATTAGAAGCGGCCTGCAAGCGCTTGCATGATCTGGAACAGGTTACTTGCCGGGCATTAGAAAACGTTCTTAAGAAGGGATTAGATCATCAACAAGCCTATGAGCAACTCCCACCACCTGTTATACAACATGAAAATCTTCGTGGGCCACAGGCTTATTAAATAAATCAAGCAAACTCTTAAACCAAAATAAAATGAATACAACAGCAACACTAAACGAACTTCAACAACTTAAACTCTCCGGAATGGCAAAGCACTATGAAGGAATTTTGTCTTTGGCTGCACATGATCAGCCCGACGGACATGCGCTTATCGCACAGCTAACGCAAGCTGAACTGCAATCTAAAACGTATCAGAAAACAGCACTGCTTCTAAAGCTGAGCAAGATCCGGTTCAACAGTACATTGGAAGAGATAAAATGCAGCGCTTCGCGGAATCTTTTTCCGGAACAAATGC
>JAYUWA010000178.1:0-19809 GCA_043753795.1 Bacteroidota bacterium
ATTAGGAAATGATACTGCGATAGAAACAGGCACTACACTGATGCTTGATGCAGGTCCGCAAACTTCTTATTTATGGTCGACCGGACAAACTACTCAAACGATTGTTGTAAGTAGTGCTGCGACTTATTCGGTAACTGTAACAGGCCCGAACGGCTGTACAAATGTTGATTCAATTGCTGTTACATTATTTATTGGAGTTGATGAAAATGGCGGTGGAACAATTCCTGTTTACGCTTTCCCAAATCCGGCTACTGAAGAAATTAATTTGAATATACTTTCTACTACTTCAGAAAATGCATTGATCAAAGTTCTTGATGCTACTGGAAAGGAAGTGATGCGGAATAATGTAAAGTTGACAAATGGAATTAATCATCATATCCTCCACACAGCGTCAGTTGCTAAAGGATTATATTATTTATACGTACTGACAGAAAATAATTCGAGAGTGATGAAAATCATAATTCAATAAGAATGAATCTTATCTCTCTTTTTTAATAAAAATATTCGATCTGAGACTTGAATCCATTTTTTTTGAGGTTCAAATCTCAAATCTTTTTTACCAATATTACCCGAAAATTTACCAATGAAATAGAATGATTTGAATTTTTTACACACATTGCCTTGAGGAACTTGAATCGCAGTTATATTGGATAAAACATGAAGTGATTTGGACTTTGGCAACTTAACAATTTGATATCAAAGTTTTTTTCATTATTTTGCGTGTTCAGTTGTTAACAAGAATTATTGGAGATGATTAGAAAGGCTACTTTTAGAGGATTAATTATTATTTGTATTGCATTGGTGGGGTCCGTTTTGAATTTTCAAACGGTAGAGGCTGCGTGTAATTTACCGGCAAGTTTAAGTACAACCAATATAACTGTTAGTAGTGCTCGGTTTAACTGGGCAGCAACGGTTGCTGATAGCTTTTTGGTGAGATATAATGTGACCGGCTCAACTGCATATTTTTATAAATCTGTTCCAAGTTCGAGTGCGACTTCGGTGACTATCACCGGACTTTATCCTGCCACTAGTTATCAATGGGTCGTGCGTACCTATTGTGCAGGGGGAACTTCAGGAGGGTATCAACCTACACCGGCTTCTTTCAACACAGCCATCGGAACAGTTTCCTGTGTTATTCCAAATCTTACTGCAACAAATAATATTACCTCAAACAATGCAACGATCTCCTGGAATCCGAATGTGAATGCGGATACTTTTATGATCCGTTACAATGTTATCGGTTCTACAGTATATACATGGATAAAAGTTTTAGGAACTTCACACTCATATACGTTTACCGGACTTCTTCCCAATACACCTTACACATGGGTTGTTCGTTGTATCTGTGTAGCCAATCCGCTTTTACCATATAGTGCAAGTAATGCATTCACGACTTTATCATCTAACTGTGGTGTGGCCGATCCATATTATTATTCCACAACAGCAATTACTTCTAATTCTGCAACCATTGGTTGGCGGGCTTTGACTACAGCGTTAAGTTATAACGTCAGGTATGCAGTCAGGTATTCAAATAATTGGGTACAGACAAATTCTACAGCAATTTCAAAAACACTTACGAATTTATCTGCATCGACATGGTATGAATTTCAGATTCAGGTTGTATGTGCAACAGGTGCCGGAGCATGGAGTACCAGCGGAATCTTTCAAACTCCTGCCGGAGTTTTAACTCTGACAAGAGGGCCCTACTTGAATCTTGCAACAACGAGCAGCATTTTTATCAGATGGCGGTCGAACACACCGACAAACAGTAAAGTTAAATACGGAACATCTGCAACAAATTTATCTCTTTCTAAAACAGATGCAGTGGTCACTTCAGAACATGTTTTGCAACTGACAGGTTTAGCACCAAATACAAAATATTTTTATTCAATAGGAAGTTCTGCAACAACACTTCAAGGTGATACCGGAAATTATTTCATCACTCATCCTGTTGTTGGATCAACTGGCCCTGTGAGAATCTGGACCATTGGTGATTTCGGTGTGAATTCAAATGCGCAAAATCTTGTGCGTGATGCTTACAGAAATTACACAGGAACTACACCGACAAATGTCTGGTTGTGGGTTGGTGACAACGCTTACTCCGATGGAACGGATGCTGAATACAGCACAAACGTATTTGCAAAATATACTCACAGAATGAAGAACACCGTCATCTGGCCTGCTGCCGGAAATCATGATCTTCATACTGCAAATGCTGTTGCTCAATCAGGCCCTTACTACGATATCTTTACATTACCGAAAGCTGCTGAGGCAGGTGGATTAGCAAGTGGAACAGAAGCATATTATTCTTTCAATTATGCTAACGTACATTTTGTTTGTCTGGAATCTACCGGCTCAACTTTCCGAGCGACAGGTGGAAATATGGCAACATGGCTGGCCAATGATCTTGCTGCGAATACACAACGTTGGACAATCGTATATTTCCATCATCCGCCTTATTCTAAAGGATCACATGATTCAGATACAGAGACTCAGTTAATTCAGATGCGAACGAACATTGTTCCTATTCTTGAGAATAAAAAAGTGGATCTTGTTTTATCCGGACACAGTCATTCTTACGAAAGATCGATGATGATAAAAGGTCATTATGGTGTTGAATCAACTTTTAATTCTGCAACAATGGCGGTAAATGCGGGAAGCGGTATTTTCCCTGCATCGTATACTAAATCTTCGCCATCATTTAATGGAACTGTTTATGCTGTAGTGGGTGTATCCGGTCAATTAGGTGGTACAAGTTCTGGATATCCACACAATGCAATGTATTCATCAAATGTTCAAGTCTATGGTTCATTGGTAATTGATGTACTTGGTGATCGTATGGATTGTAAATTTCTTACTTACACAGGTTCTATTTTTGACCAGTTCACTATTCAAAAATCAGGAACACCTTTCGCTCCGCGTTTAAGTGATGATGCAGCAGTTCCGGCAGGTGATAAACTATCTATATTCCCGAATCCAATAACAGAAGAAATCAATGTGCGTTATTTCCTTGACGAAGCCAGTGAAACAAGAATTGAGATAACTGACGTTGCAGGAAGAATAGTTTATGCTCTGGATTACGGCCATCAAAGCGAAGGCGAACACGAGATCAAATTGATGCGCTCTGAAGCAAGACTGCCTTCAGGGATCTATATTTTGAAATTGATCAGTGGGGATAAGGCGATGTCGAGGAAGATTGTAATCGAAGACTAATTTTTTGAAACATAGAGAACATAGAGTTCACAATGAGTCCACTAAATTAAATTTCGATACTCCTTAAATTTTATTTCTTAAGAACTTTACAATTGTTAAAAATCTATGCTCTCATTGTGAACTCCATGTTCTCTATGTTTTAATTTTCAAAGTACTACCTTTGAAAACACGATCACCCTAGAAGAAATTTTCAAAACCTCATTCACAATCACCTCCGCTTCACCATCAACCGTTCGTTTGTATTTCAGATAAACCGTATCTCCCTCTTCTCTTATTTCAATTGGCGTATATCTCAATGACGGCATTTTGTCGAATGCACCTTGCCACCAGTCGCGCATTGCAACTTTGCCTTTGATCAGGCCTTTTGTTTCAGGATGATTTTTTAAAAGGCGAGGACTGAAGTGTTCAGCGTTTTCATCGTAAAGCGAAAGCAAGACGTCGACGTTTTGATTATTGAATGCGGAAAACCAATTGTTGGCGATTTCTGTTGGGGACATTTTGTTTAGTTGTCAGGTAATTTGAGAATAAAAATAAAACACGGATTACACGGAGAAAAAAAGGGAGAAAAAAAAGAAGAAAAAAAAGAAGGGGAATCTTAATTAGACCATCCGTTCTGTTGATGAATTGCTACTCCGTATTTCTTTCTTCTTTTTCTCAATTTCTTTCTTTGTGTAATCCGTGTTAAATTTTAACCTTAGAATTTAATACAAACATTCTTCTCCTCCGTAAAAAACTTCAACGCCTCAAATCCTCCTTCACGACCAACGCCGGATCCTTTCATTCCGCCAAATGGTGTTCGCAGATCGCGGAGAAGCCAGCAGTTTACCCAGACAATACCGCTTTCGATCAGTGCCGACATTCTGTGCGCACGCGATAAGTTGGTTGTCCATAGCGTTGCTGCAAGGCCGTAGGTTGTGCTGTTTGCATACATCAGAACCTCTTCTTCTGTATCAAAAGGAGTTAGTGTAACAACAGGACCAAAAATTTCTTCCTGATTAGTTCTGCAATCGTAAGCCAAACCTTCAATGATAGTTGGTTCAATGAAATATCCGTTTGAATTTTTTCCACCGGGATTTACACTCTTTCCTCCAAATACAATTTTTCCGCCTTCTTGTTGGGCCAATTCAATGTATGAAAGAATTTTTTCATAATGTGGTTTGGAAACGATAGCACCCATTTTACTTTTTTCATCAAGCGGATCACCAACTTTTAATTTTTTTGCTTCTTCAATTAAAGCCAATTTGAATTTTTCATACAACGGTCGTTCAATGAAGATTCTTGAACCACACAAACAAATTTCACCCTGATTACTGAATGATGATTTGATCGTCGTCTTTACAGCATGAACAAAGTCGCAATCTGCAAAAATGATATTCGGATTTTTTCCACCTAACTCCAGGGACATTTTCTTAAACATCGGAGCAATAGTTCTTGCAATCGTTTCGCCGGTTTTTGTTCCACCTGTAAAACTGATCACAGGAATTTTCGGATGAGAAACAATTGCCATTCCAACTTTTGGTCCAAGTCCATGCACAATATTCAAAACTCCTTTTGGCATTCCAGCTTCATTACAAAGCTGAGCAAGTTTGTAAGCTGTCATCGGTGTTACTTCCGATGGTTTGGCAACAACGCAATTTCCACTTGCCAATGCCGGTGCAATTTTCCAAGTGAAAAGATAGAGTGGAAGATTCCATGGTGAAATACAACCTGCTACTCCAATGGGTGTACGTAAAGTATAATTCAATGCTGTATTTTCCATTGCATGTGTTTCTGTTGAGACATGTAATGCTCCGGTCGCATAGAAATGGAAATTTGAAACAGCTCTTGGAATATCTACAGATCGCGAAAGCCATACCGGCTTACCATTATCTATCGATTCAGCAATTGCAAAATCTTCCAGATTTGCTTCGATCAATTCAGACAACTTTATCAGAATTGCAGATCGTTTTTCTTTCTGCATCATCGACCACGAAGGAAAAGCAGCCCTTGCAGCAATAACTGCCAAATCAACATCACGCTCATCAGAATCGGGAATGTAACTGTAAACTTCTCCTGTAGCAGGATCAATGTTGTCTAAATAATTTCCTGACACCGGTGCGCTGAATTCACCATTGATATAATTCTGAATTCTGATCTTTTCCATTAAAGTTCGCTATTGATATTTATATGTTCAATAATGATTGTTTACTGAACGAAATGATTGTTATAAATTGCCGGTCCGGCCACCATCAACCGGTAAGTTGATTCCTGTTATATACGATGCTGCAGGCGATGCAAGGAAGGCAACAGCATTTGCGATCTCCTCCGGAGTTGCAAAGCGCTTCATTGGAATCTCTTCGATCATCTCTGATTCGACTTCGCTTACTGCAACACCTGTCTTTGATGATTTATTTTCAATGATACTTTTTAACCGACCGGTTCCGGTTGCTCCGGGCAGAACATTGTTGACTGTAATATTGAAAGCACCAACTTCATTGGCCCAGGTCTTTGCCCAGTTTCCAACTGCTGCACGGATCGTATTCGAAACGCCAAGACCTTTCAATGGCTGCTTGACTGAAGTTGAAATAATGTTGATGATCCGGCCATAACCGGCAGCTTTCATTCCCTCGAAAGTAGCTTGCGCCAGATGTTGATTGCAGAGGAGATGATTTGTAAATGCACTAAGAAACTCATCGCTTTTTGCATTGACAATCGGACCGCCGGGCGGACCGCCGGTATTATTCACCAGAATGTGGATGGGGCCATTTGACTTTATATATGAATCAACCTTTTGGCGGAGGCTATCAGGTTGACTGAAATCTGCAACGATATAGTCGTGTTTCTGACCTTTCGAAGGAAGTGCAGCGGCTGTCTTCTGAAGTTCTGCTTCATTACGGGCGATTAACGTAATATTCGCGCCTAATTCAGCTAAAGCAACTGCCGAAGCACGTCCGATTCCTTGTGTGCTTCCACAAACGATTGCCTTTTTTCCGGTTAAATCTATCTTCATAAGGGTGTTGAATTGTCAAAAACCTTTGTCTATTTTTGAATTGACAACAAAACTATTAATAATCTTTATAAAACAGACATGGAAGCGCTTATTCACAAGATAGTAGGTAGTACAGGTATTACCGGAGAGCAGGCAAAAAAAGCAATTGAAATTGTAACGGAAGAACTTAAATCTAAATTCCCTTCCTTTCTTGATGGCGAAATTGATAACGTAATCAACGGTGGGAAATTTGGAAACACGTACAGAGAAAAAGCAGACCATCTCCGCGATAAAATTGAAGAGGTAGCGAAAGAAGCAGGTAGTCGCGCTGAAACTGTTTTCAAAGAAATCCGTGAAAAGCTAAATGAAATGTTTACTTCAAATAAAACTTCCGGCAACGGAAAATAATCTCAATAATTATGGCAGCTAAGGCAGGAATAAATTTTAAAAAATGGATCGATGAAAATCGTCATCTGTTAAAACCACCAGTAGGAAATCAGGTGATCTATACTCCGGAGCAGGATTTCATCGTAATGGTTGTCGGCGGACCCAATGCCCGTAAGGATTATCATTTCAATGAAACAGAAGAATTCTTTTACCAACTGGAAGGAGACATTACTATTAAGATCGTTGACAATGGTGAACATGTTGACATACCTGTGCGTGAAGGTGAGATCTATATGCTTCCGGCACGAACACCGCATTCACCCAGAAGAGGACCCAATACGGTAGGACTTGTTATGGAAGTACAACGTCGCGAAGGAATGAAGGACGGATTTATATGGTATTGCGAAAAATGTAAAAACAAATTGCATGACGAGTATTTTGTAATGACTGATATTGTAACTCAACTGCCAAAAGTCATGAATAACTATTATAGCAATATTGATCTACGTACCTGTAAAAAATGTGGTACTGTAATGGAAACTCCCGTATTAACGGCTTAAGAACAATATGTCCACAAAACTTACACGCAAAGAAAAAATTGCACTGCAAAAAGATAGCGGTACATTTTCTCCGAAAGAAATTAAAAAGCAGGAGAACCAACAAAAGTCACTCAGAAGTTTTCTAACAATTGCATTGGCTGCATTAGCATTTATCATGTACATCGGTACAGCCGGACATGATTATGTTCTTGATGATTTTGGTTTGATAAAAGACAATACTCAAACCAAAAAAGGCATTAGTGCAATTCCTGATATATTCCAGTCCTCTTACAGATACGGAATGAATATAGTAGATTACACACTATAT
Source organism: Bacteroidota bacterium (assembly GCA_043753795.1). Taxonomy (GTDB): domain Bacteria; phylum Bacteroidota; class Bacteroidia; order AKYH767-A; family 2013-40CM-41-45; genus JADKIH01. The sequence goes on from JAYUWA010000178.1 coordinate 7,436, forward strand.
CGTCCACTTACAAAAGCAATGTTTGCTGTCGAATGGCAGATCGCTCCCAATAGTCCTGCACTGGGTCACTGGATAAATATTCTGCTATTTGCATTAACGGCAATAGTTCTTTTTAAAGTGTTGAGCAAGTATCTGAATGGCCAGTTAATTTTACCATTCCTTACAACATTACTCTTCGTTTTTCATCCCATACATGCCGAAGTTGTATCAAACATAAAAAGCCGCGATGAGATAATGACCTTGTTATTATGTCTGCTCAGTGCAGGTGCTTTTTACGACTGGATAAAAGAGAACAAGACATCTAAATATATTCTTGCTGTTTTTTGTTTTCTTGTATCTCTATTCTCCAAAGAATCGACAGTAACATTTATAGTAGCAATACCTTTAATGTTTTATTTCTTTACTGAAGCTAAGCAACAACATTATTTCAAAGCAATTGGTGCTATGGCATTTTGTTCTGTAGTATTTTTACTGATAAGAAATAAGATTCTTGGCGGCGTAGAATCTGAAATTCCTGTAATCGATAACTTCATTGCAGGATTACCGAATTTCTTTATTCAGAGAGTCAATGCGATTTATATGCTTGGCTACTATGTCAAAACACTTATCATTCCTTATCCACTTATCGCTGACGGTTCATACAATCACTTCAAAGCAGTTACTGCAACGGATTGGAAGTTCTTGTTGTCGTTTGTAGGATTAGGTGCAGCATTGGTATACTCAATTGTAAAATTCAAAAGCAAAGACAAAACAGCTTTCGGAATTTTGTTCTTCTTTGTTACAGCATCTGTAGCGTCAAATATTTTTATGCTGATCGGAACTTGTTACGGAGAGCGATTGATGTATATACCATCACTGGGATTCTGTTTTGTAGTTGCGCATTTGCTGACGAAAGCATTTAAGTCGGACTTGTCGGAAAGAATCTTCAACTCATGGAATAATTTTTTCAATACATACAAGATGCCGATCGTTTCTGCTGCAGTCGTCAGCCTTATCTTCTCTATTCAGACCTATGCAAGAAGTATGGAATGGAAAAATGATTACACACTCTATTCAACCGATGTAAAGAAGACACCTGATAGTGCTCACATGTTATTCTATATGGCAAATCATATTACAACGGATGAATATTTTGCAAAACTTCCGGATAGCGCCGCGATCTATAATGCTGAAAGGCAGGGAGTGGAATATCTTACCAGAGCAATAACTGTTTATCCTGAATACGCCGACGGTTATCAAAGACGCGCTTATATCCTGAAGCAAATGGGACAGGATTCACTTTCCGAACGTGACTATTTGAAATCACTGGAATACAATCATACAAATCCGGTGACGAATAACAATTATGGATTCCTGTTATTCAATCAGCAACGCTATGTGGAATCAAAAAAGTTTTTTGAACTTGCTGTCAGGTATAATCCGAATTATGCGCATGCGTTGAATAATCTTGCAAGTGTCTATGGAGTTTTTGGTCAAGGATCAACGGAAGCAATAACACGAGATCCTTCTAATGCGGATAAACACAGAAAAGATGCGCGTGATAATTTTCAGACTGCTATCGCTTACTTTTTGCGATCGATCGAAGTCGACCCTGAGTTTGTTGAGCCATACAGACTGGCTGCTGTTACTTATAGAAACCTCGGCGATATTCAGAATGCAGAAAAATATGAATCACTAGCAGCCAGAGTTACAAGGGAAAAGAAGAATGCTGAAAATTGATATACATACTCACATACTTCCGGCGCATCTGCCGGATTTTAAAGCGAAGTATGGTTACGGCGGATTTGTTTCATTAGACCATCACAAACCTTGTTGTGCAAGGATGATGATCGATGATAAATTCTTTCGTGAAGTACAGGACAACTGCTGGGATCCAAATGTGCGGATGAATGAAAGCATTACACACGGAGTACGTGTACAAGTATTGTCGACTATTCCTGTTATGTTCAGCTATTGGGCAAAGCCGGCAGATGCATTGGATCTTTCAATGTATCTGAATGATCACATTGCAGCGATCGTTTTAGATTATCCGCAACGGTTTATCGGATTAGGAACTGTTCCGCTACAATCGCCTGAACTTGCAATCAAAGAACTGGAACGCTGTATGAAGATCGGATTGCGAGGTGTGCAGATCGGTTCGCATGTTAATGACTGGAATTTAAACGCTCCGGAATTATTTCCATTCTTTCAGGCAGCGGAAGAAATGAATGCAGCGATCTTTGTTCATCCATGGGATATGATGGGCAAAGAAAAAATGAATAAATACTGGTTGCCTTGGCTGGTTGGAATGCCCGCTGAAACATCACTTGCAATTTGTTCGATGATCTTCGGCGGAATTTTCGAACGACTACCAAAACTGAAGGTTACTTTTGCGCATGGCGGTGGTTCTTTTCCTGCAACAATCGGAAGAATTGAACATGGCTTCAACGTTCGTCCGGATCTTGTTGCCATCGATAACCCGGTAAACCCAAGAAATTACCTTGGAAAATTTTATCTCGATTCTCTCGTTCATGATCCTATGATGCTTGATATGATCGTAAAATTAATTGGCGTGGAAAGAGTAGCACTGGGAACTGATTATCCTTTTCCACTCGGAGAATTAAGTCCGGGGAAATTAATCGAATCAATGCCTTATACAGATTCAATGAAAGAGCGACTTCTGAATGGAAGCGCATTGGAATGGCTCGGGTTGAAGAAGGAGCAGTTCATGTAATGAAAAAATTTTAACACTAAAAACTTGGTGAACTCTTAGTGTTAAAATCTAGTGATCTAAGTGTTTTACTCCAACCTTCAATCAAACAATGAAATTTATAATCACCTTCCTCTGTCTTTTAGCATCAATTCAGTCAAAAGCCCAAAACAATTTTGCTTTGATTGAATTATTCACATCTCAAGGCGACGAAACAAGTCCTGTTGCTGAAGAAATTCTTTATAGAAATGTTGCAGCAGAAAAGAGGAATGGAAGCAATATTTTTGTTCTGGAATACCATGTTGACTATTGGAACCGTTTAGGATGGAAAGATCCGCTGAGTAAATTTCAATTTACAAGACGGCAAGAGAATTATTCCCGTGTACTTGCAGAAAAAGAACTTTACACTCCTGAAATTGTAATTAACGGCAGTAAAAGTTTTAGCGGAACGAAAGAAACGACATTGAAAACAGAGATAAAGAATGCTCTTTCAGTACCGCAATTATTTAGTTTCTCCGTTACCAAAGATTCAATTGCTAATGATACTCTTTATATTTCTTATACCACTTTGAAAGACGACAAGAATGCAGTTTTCCGTCTGGCTATTACAGAGAATGCCATCACAACGAAAGTGGACGCAGGTGCAAATGCAACTAAAACTTTTGTGAATAATTATGTTGTCAAAACACTGCACTCATTTGACGGAATAAAAAAATCGAACCAAGTCAGAGTTCCAATAAAAGGAGTTAAGCTCAATGATAATACTTCTGTTATCGCTTTTGTTCAAAGCAAACAATCGATGAAAATATTAGGTGTTAAAGAGATAAGATAACTTAAGTTGACCAGACAGCCGACCCTGAAGGAATCGCATTTTGTTCAAATCAAACAATCGATGAAAATATCAAGTATTAAAGATGTAAGATAATTTAAATTTTCTAAACAGCCGACCCTGAATGAGTCGCATATGTTCAATGCAAACAATAGATGAAAATTATAGGTTTTAAAGTGATAGGATAATTTAGACTGACCAGACATCCGACCCTGAAAGGGTCACATATTTGTAAAATGATGAACATGGTCCCCCGACCCGACCCCGAAGGGGGTCGCACATTATTTTGAAAACATCTATCAAAAAAATATTTTTCATTGTATTTTATTCTACAAAGTAAATACCCTTGAAATATTAAACCCTAACCGTACACCGGCATCATTCCATTGTGTATCTGTTTTTGGGAAAAACTGATTTTCAGTTAAACCAAAACTATTCGTGAAATGAATCTGAAACACGTGACCTCCTGTTTCAAGTTCGTAACCAATAGAGAACGTGTCGAAGTGAATGTCGTTTGCAGTTTTTGTAACTGCAGTATACTTATTCATTCTGTAACCATATTCAGCAGTGATTGCAGCACGCTTTGTGAATTTCAATCTGAATAAACCCGATAAACCATAAGCATCATTTTTATCAGATTGCAGGTCTACCAGATTGTAATGGACTAACCACGGAGCAATCTGGAATGAGAAATTTGGAGAGAATTTTCTTGCAATCAGGATCTGATAGCAATAAGAAAGACGAGAAGATCTGTATTCATACCGGTCGAAACCATTTGCTGCGGCATTTCCATCCCTTAATGTTGTATAGTAAGCACAGGCAAGAAGTGTAACACTTACAGGTATACTATTATCAGTTTTTTGTCGGAGTAAACGATATTTTAAAAATCCATCAATGAGTTTATCCAATGAAGTTCTTCCAATTCCAAACATAAACCGGCCTTCAGGACTATACTCAAGGCCAAGTCGGATGTTAGCAGGGCCATCTAGACCAAATGCATTATATGCTTCCGAATTAACCGGACCGAAACGATGTGAGATTCTGAAATCTAATGTTCTTGGTCCGGTAGTTTCAATGGTATGCAGGTTCACTAATCGTGTTGATTTAAACGTTGCTATTTCAAAATCTTCACCGGCTATAGGTTCCAGATCAGCAAGCAGATCCTGTGCTTTTACAATTGTAAACGATGCAAATAAAGAGAGTAGTAAGAATATTTTTTTCACGGATACTATTGTTATTAATTGTTTTGTTTACCATTATTAATCCAGGCTTGTATTTTCAAAATACTGCATTCGTCTAATTTAGCAGCACCTTGAGGCATATTGAGACTTGAAGATATTGCCGGATCATGAGTAAGTGTACGAATAAATTGAAGATCTTCCTCCGGTGACACAAAGTATTCCATCATGTCAGTATAATTTGCCAGACCATATCCGCCATCCGCTGAATTATTGTTATGGCAGCCGCTATTATTAGTCCCGCATGAACTATTCATTATCGGAAGAATGACATTTGCAAAGGAACCCACTTGTGTCGTATCACATGCCGGATGCAATTCCTCTAGGTTATCATTAGTACAGGCAGTAAGACATGTTGAAGTTGCCAGAACAAATAGAATTTTTTTCATTGATTTTTTTGGATTTATATCGAAATCCCGATTTTGCAATGTTACAAATTAACGTAGAAATTAGTAATGTTTATCAACGAACAGGAAGAATTCGCAGTTGAACAGGCAATATGATATTTTGAAGGAATTAGTTGATTAGAATCTTCCGACTATTAATTCCGGAATCAGTTTCTACACTTAAAATATAGTTTCCGGGACTTAAAACTGTTGGCAGGTAGAATTTTTTAGAGTGAGTGCCTGCAGACATTACTTTTGAAGTAAGTACTGAAATCAATTCTCCTCTGATTGAATACAGTTTTATATTCACTATACCCGTAGAGTTTAAGTTATAGTTCATTGTAAAATGATCTTCTACCGGCATTGGGAAGACAGAAATATCTTTTTTGTCATCGAATGAATTGATATCGTTGCTTAAATTGAATGCACATACTTTGTTATCTATATAGATGTAATCTCCTGACTCTTCACCGTTACCATTTGCGGCATTTCCTGCAAAATAAAAAGTTACATCACCAGAATTTGTTGCCGGTGCTGTCCAATCAAATGTAAATGCAAACGAATCCAATCCTATAGCATCTTGTTTATGTACAACACTTCTTCTTGAAACGCCATTGACAGTCTTGGTCTTGATCTGTGTTGTTGTCGCACTTGTAATGATAAGCGTTCCTGCGTTATTGCCAGTTGGAAATAACGCTTCAACACAAACTCCAAAAAGCGTGTCCGTTGCTCTCGAAACTGTTGCGATCATATGGTAAGTAATTCCCGGATCATAAGCCCAATTAGTCATATTAGTAGAAGTCAATGTAACTGATCCGCCACCTGAATTCAATGCATTTGTATCATGACAATCAGTACAATTTAATTCACCGGGAGAACCTGTATACCCAGCTTTTCCATTATCGTTCATCTTTTCAGCAGATAGTGTAATTAGAAGTGCTGTGCAGACAGCGATAAGTAGTACTAGCTTTTTCATTTAATATATGTGGGGAATATTTATATTTCAAACTTAAACTAAGATTCTGGATGAAATCTGAGCAGAAAGAAAGTTTTTTGTAAATTGTTAGCGAACTGACAGTCCTTATTTTACTTTTACGCTGTGGAGTCAACGTAGAAAGTCCGCTTTCTTGGATTTCAAAATTAATTAATTAGATAATACAAACAATTAAAAAAGCATGAAAATTCTGATCGTTGAAGACGAAAAACAATTACTGGATTCTATGCTCATCTTTCTAAAGGAGTCAGGGATGATCTGTGAAAAGGCAGAAACACTAGCGGAAGCCAGTGAAAAAGCGGATATGTACGAGTACGATTGCGTTGTACTTGATATTGGTTTGCCTGATGGTAGCGGATTAAAAGTGATCAATGTTCTTCAGCAGAAGCAGAAGCAAACAGGAATTGTCATTCTATCAGCAAAAAATTCACTTGATGATAGATTAGTTGGATTAAATTTCGGAGCAGACGACTATGTTACAAAACCTTTTTATATGCCGGAACTTGTTGCTCGCATAAAATCGGTAGTTCGCCGCAGAGCTTTTCAGGGCAAGAATGAAATACTTTTTAATGAGATCAGAGTTGTGCCTGATGAAATGATGATGTATGTAAAAGACAAATTGATTTCGCTTACAAAAAAAGAACATGAATTATTACTTTATTTTTTAAGTAATCAGAATAAAGTTTTGACAAAAGAATCTATTGCCGAACATTTATGGGGCGATCATGCTGATATGGCCGACTCTTTTGATTTCATTTATAGCCACATCAAAAATCTTCGAAAAAAAATGACAGACAATGGCGCGCACGATTATCTGAAGTCTATCTATGGTGTCGGATATAAATTGTCTTCTGAATGAAACTACTCAACCTTACAAACCGATATTACATTGCAATCGCTCTAGTGCTTTTATTGGTGAGCAGTGCTTTTCTCGCGTATCGTGTTTTGTATCTGGTCGATAATGAAATTTCAGAGCACATGCTCTTTGAAAAAAGCGAGATCGCAAAACAACTTGAACATCAAAAAGGAATTCAAGGACAGCATTTAATTTTTGGCGACAGAATTGAAATCGAACCAATAGAAAAATTTTCTTCTTTCAAAGTCGTCATGACCGACACTTCGATCTATGATCTCTATGAAAGAATGAAAGTCCCATATCGGATGATGACCTATGAACAACTTGTTGATGGGAAAAGTTATCGGATAAAACTTGCTCGCAGATTAACTGAGACAGAGCAATTGGCAGAAGGTATTCTTGCTACTTTACTTTTAGTAGCACTTGACATCATTGCGTGTTTTTATTTTCTAAACAGATGGTTTTCAAGTAAGATCTGGAATCCGTTTTACAGAGCATTGAATGTTCTCAAAACATTTGATCTGCAAAAAGGTGGCGCTACAATGTTTCAGAGAAGTCAGGTTGATGAATTCAATGCACTCAATGCTGAACTTTCTAAGTTGACAGATAAAGTTACGCGTGACTATAAAAATCTGAGAGAGTTCACAGAGAACATGTCCCACGAAACTCAAACACCTTTAGCGATCATCCGCTCGAAGCTGGAGTTGCTATTGCAAAGTGAACTTACAGAAACGCAACTCAATCAGATCTTAAGTACACTTGATTCGGTGAATCGACTTTCGAAGATGAACAAAGGGTTGATCATGCTAACCCGGATCGATAATGATCAGTATGCCGGACTACAACTTTTGCAGATGGGAAAATTATTGAACAAACAATTGGAAGATCTGGAACTTTTTATTACTTCAAAGAATATTCAATTGCATCTTGACATAGATGATAAATTGCTGGTACGGATGAATCCGCATCTTGCAGATATTTTGCTTACCAATCTTTTGTCAAATGCCATCAAGTATAATCTGGAAAATGGTGACCTCTTTGTGACTTTCCGGAAAGACAAATTTGAAATTGCCAACAGCGGACATCCGCCTGTTTTGTCGCCTGATGAAGTCTTCGACCGCTTTAAAAAAGGGGAATCGCCGGATAGCATTGGTCTTGGACTGGCAATTGTAAGGAAGATCATCGACCATTGTGGCGCTAAGATCAAGTACGAATTCAAAGGAAATTTGCACGTTTTCACGATCACAATTCCCCCCGCAAATCTAGTGGATCAGGAAGAAGAGTATAGAATTGGGTAATTGAGAGGTGAGCCCCACCAGGACTCTGTCCTGGTAACCATGATTTTTAACCCTACTTCCCTCTGAAAATCGTATCTTTGCACCATGTCTGACTTCCTTCATCACGAATGCGGAATCGCTATGATTCGGCTGCTTAAGCCACTTTCATATTATCTGGAAAAATACGGTACTGCTTTTTATGCAATGAATAAGCTGTATTTAATGATGGAAAAGCAGCATAATCGCGGCCAAGATGGTGCGGGGGTTGCCAACATCAAATTTGATCCTGCACCGGGTTCAAGATACATAAGCCGTTACCGCAGCAATGATAAACAGGCAATCAAAGATATTTTTGGCAGAATGCAGGCGAAGTTTGAAGAGGTCGGAAAAAATAATCCCGAACATTTGTCTGATCCGGAATGGCTGAAACAAAATGTTGCTTTTACCGGTGAATTGTGGTTGGGTCATCTACGCTATGGAACTTATGGCGGAAATAGTATAGAAGCTTGTCACCCGTTTTTAAGACAGAACAATTGGATGAGTCGTAATTTAGTCGTTGCCGGCAATTTCAATATGACAAATGTTGATGAACTTTTTCAGGACTTAGTAGAGATAGGTCAACATCCAAAAGAAAAGGCTGATACAGTTACAGTCATGGAAAACATCGGACATTTTCTCGATGAAGAAAATGAACTGCAGTATGCTAAATTCAAAAAACTCGGAAATAGTAAAGAAGAGATTTCTCCGCTGATTGCAAATCATCTTGACATTTCAAGAATATTAAAAAACTCATCTCATCGGTGGGATGGTGGATATGCAATAGCAGGAATGTTTGGTCATGGTGATGCATTCGTTCTTCGTGATCCCGCAGGAATTCGTCCGGCGTTCTTTTATCGCGATGAGGAAATTGTTGTTGTAGCAAGTGAGCGCCCTGCGATCATGACAGCATTCAATGTCCCTGTTGAATCAGTACACGAAATAAAGCCGGGACATGCATTGATCATGCGGAAGAACGGAAAAGTAGGTGAGGAGTTGATCAATGAGCCGACACAAAAACTCAGTTGTTCTTTTGAACGAATTTATTTTTCAAGAGGAAGTGATGTCGATATTTATAAGGAAAGAAAAGAGTTAGGACGATTACTATGTCAGTCAACATTACAATCTGTCGACTATGATCTCCGTAATACTGTTCTGTCTTTTATACCGAATACTGCTGAAGTGGCATTCTATGGTATGTTGCATGGCATGGAAGATTATTTGCGTGATGTAAAAAAGAGAAAGATAAAAGCCTTAGGCAATGATCTTACCGACGAAAAATTAATGGAGATCCTTAATATTCGTCCGCGTGCTGAAAAAATTGCGATCAAGGATGCAAAGCTACGTACGTTTATAACCAACGACGATGAGCGCAGTGATCTCGTAACACATGTGTATGATATCACCTACGGAACGATTCGTAAAGGCGTTGATAATTTGGTTGTCATTGACGACTCAATTGTCCGCGGAACAACGCTAAAGAATTCTATTCTACGGATGCTTGATCGTTTAGGTCCAAAGAAAATTGTTGTAGTGAGTTCTGCACCACAGATCCGGTATCCTGATTGTTATGGAATCGACATGGCGAAGATCGGTGATCTGATCGCATTCAGAGCTGCAATACAATTGCTTGAAGAAAACAATCTCGAACATATCATTGATGAAACGTATGCACGTTGTAAAGAACAATTAGCAATGGGCGGAAAGGAAATGAAGAATTATGTTCGGATGATCTATCAGCCATTCACAGCAGAACAGATCAGCAACAAAATTGCAGAGTTAGTTCGTCCATCCGACCTTCAGGCAGATCTGCAAATCATTTTCCAAAAGATCGAAGATCTACATGCAGCATGTCCAAACCACCGAGGCGATTGGTATTTTTCTGGAAACTATCCAACACCGGGCGGAAATCGTGTAGTTTGCAAAGCGTTTGTGAATTATATTGAAGGGATTAACGAAAGAGCGTATTGAAATCAATGTGGAGGATGGAGTGTGAGTGTGGGGATTATAACATAATGTATATAAATCTCTGTGCTTTTCTTTGTTCATTTTAATTTTTTAATTTTTTTCATTGGTTAGCTTATTAGCAAATCATGTGCGACCCCTTCGGGTTCGGTTCGGTTGTGTCATTTCTATTCTACAAATGTGTAACCCCGCTGGGGTCAGTTGTAATTCGCTTGCAACAGAGAAATTTAATAAAGGAATTCTTAGTTCATATTTTAGAGAATGGAAACCATGAACACCTCTGGGTTGTCGTGTTTAAGTTTCCAAATGAAAGATGATTTTGGGAATAAAGTAGATTAAATTTTTGCATCATATTTTTCATCCTAGATTAACCGGACCCCGACCCTGAAAGGGTCACACATTTGTAGAAAAATGCAAGACGCCCCCGAATCGCCCCCGAAGGGGTCGCACATGAATTATAAATCATCAATCCAATTAAACAAATATTTTTCGTTGTAATTTATTTCATATTTTTTCAAGAATGAAATGAATTCGCTGTTAGCAAATCATGTGCGACCCCTTCGGGGTCGATTCGGATGTGTCATTCTTTTTCTACAAATGTGTGACCCCGCTGGGGTCATTCGTTATTCGCTTTCAACAGAGAAGTTATATAAAAAAATATTTTGTAACATATTTTTCATCCTTGATTAACCAGACCCCGACCCTGAAAGGGTCACACATTTGTAGAAAAATGCACATCGCCACCGAATCGACCCCGAAGGGGTCGCACATGAATTATAAATCATCTATCCAATTAAACAAATATTTTTCGTTGTATTTTATTTAAAATTATTAGAAGAATGATATGAATTCGATTTAGTTCATATTTTATTGTATGGAAATCATGATCATCTCTGGGATGCCGCATTTTGGTTGCCAAAATTTTATTGATTGCGCGGCCCTGAAGGATTTGTACATTTGTAGAAATTCGGGTTACCTTTTCAATTTTCCCGTAGTAACATTATGATCCAAAAAACACGCGTCCATGAAAAATCCGATCCTGCTTCTTATAACAATCTTGTTTGTTTCTTTGATTTCCATTTCTTGTTCGCAGGAAATTCCTGATCCTGCGCAGGCGCAAAAATTTATTGAAGGGTTTATGGAGAAGAAAAGCCAAAATGATTTTACCAATCTGAGCGATTTTTACTCTCATGAAATGCTTAGCGGTGAAAGTGATGAACAAAGAATTGCCAAATTTACTCAGCTTCATACTGCTCTGGGAAAAATGGAATCATTTAAGTTGCTACAATCAAAATCTGTAAACGAACCGAGCTCAACACCTAGTGTCGATTTGACATATGAAGTAACATTCAGCAGGCAAGTTGTAATTGAAATGTATTCAGTTGTGAAGGATGGTGAGGCATATAAAATATCCAAACAAAATACTGTGTCGAAGTCGGCTTGGGGCGGACTTGTTGAATAAGAGGAATATTAGTTGAATGATAAAATCAGAAATTCGGAATTTACCATTCTATTTATTACTCACTCTTAAACTGTCGCAAAAACCGCACATCATTCTCCGAAAACAACCGCAGATCTTTTACATCATATCTAAGCATTGCAATTCGTTCAATGCCCATTCCGAATGCATACCCTGTGTATTTTGTTGAATCAATTTTGCAATTCTCCAATACATTCGGATCTACCATTCCGCATCCCATGATCTCTAGCCAGCCGGTGTACTTACAAACATTGCAACCTTTGCCTTTGCAGATCTGACAACTTACATCCATTTCAGCGGAAGGTTCTGTGAATGGAAAATAACTTGGACGCAATCTGATCTTTGCATCTGAACCAAACATCTCTTGCGCAAAATATAAAAGTGTTTGCTTCAGATCTGCGAATGAAACACTTTCGTCAATATATAATCCTTCTACCTGATGAAAAAAACAATGCGCTCTCGCGGAGATCGCTTCATTTCTGTATACACGACCGGGAGCAAGAATACGGATCGGAGGTTTTGAATTCTCCATGATGCGTACTTGAATCGATGACGTATGCGTACGCAATGCAATTGAATCAGTACTGCCTTCCTGCGAAATAAAAAATGTATCCTGCATATCAC
>JAYUWA010000179.1:0-6533 GCA_043753795.1 Bacteroidota bacterium
TTGCTTAGTGTAATACACTCTGTAGTGCCTCCGCCTAACCAAGAATAAGTATATGGACCACAACCACCTTGAGGAACTACACAAACTCCTGTTCCACAATTTGTGTAAGTGATCAAGCCTGACAACGGTGCGACTGTTGATGGTACAACTACAGTTTGCTGCACCAGATTACCACAACCATCCTGTATAAACATGATATAGGTTCCGGCTTGCAGATTGCAGAAGATCATTGAGTCTTGCGTTTGAGCAACACTGTATGATAACATTGGATTACAAGGATGAATATATGTATAGCTAAACCACAAACAACATCCTGTAAACGTTGCATTGATACAACCCATACCGCCACATCCTGCCGGATCAACACTTACTACTGTTATAGTAGGTAAAGGCGTTGCCGGGTCATCACAGTTGCAATCATTATCCACAACAACTGTGTCGTGAACGATAGTGATACAACCGATCGAATCTGTAATTTCCAGAATGTAATTTCCAGCGACCAGATTAGTAAGGTCTTGAGTTGTGGCTCCGGTATTCCAACTGTAAGTAAACGGTGGATAACCTCCTGCAACTTCTACATCAATTCCACCATTCAGATTATCGCATGTGATATCGTAAACTGTATCTGTTACATGAATGACTTGCGCGGAATCTCCCGGAGGAAGATATATCGTACAACAAACTCTGTTGCCACATGAATCAGTGATACAAACTGTATAGATTCCTGTTGGAACATTGGTGTAACATGGTAAATTATTTGGAACACCTGCAATGATCGGCGACCATTCGTAAGAAACAACAGGACATGCAAAGCATTCCGTTGCAACACAAATAGATCCAACTCCTGTATGACAATCAACAGGAATTAAAGCCGGCAATATTCCAGGTACTTTAAATCCATGGTAGTATTCCGTTCCATCACACATTACAATGGTGAGGGTAAGTGAATCACAAGATTGAGCTCCTTCGAAGAACGGCTCCGTACTTCCATTCTGCCAATGATATGTAAACGGACAACCATTGCTTTCCATGTATGCATTTATAATCGATCCGCAATTCAGAACATCGAAATGAACGTCAGGCGGAATAACCGGTGCTGCATTCAATGTATAACAACATGTCACTTGCTGACCTAGCGCATTCGTTATCGTTACACAATAAGTTCCCGGTGCAAGATTTGTGATACACTCAGTTGTTGCTTCATTCGACCACAAGTAAGTAAGTGGTCCTTGTCCGAAGCAAGCAGTTACACAAATGCTTCCATTGTTCTGACAACACGTTGGCTGAACGGCATTAAATGTAATGCCCGGAGCTGTTACATAAACAATTATTGAGCATCCACGACTATCTGTTATAGTTACATAAAGAGATGTACAAGGATTATTCAGTGGAATACATTCAGTAGTTGCACCACCTAACCAATCATAAGTATATGGTCCGCATCCGCCTTGTGCTATCACACATACTCCTGTTCCGCAATTTGTATAAGTGACCAATGCTGTCAATGGTGGTGCAGATGATGGAACAACAACTGTTTGCTGCACCATATTTCCACAGCCATCCATTACAAAGAGTGTATATGTTCCGGCAGCGAGATTACAGAAGATCGTTGAATCTTTTGTCTGCGGAACACTATAAGAAAGTGCTGGATTACATGGATGAATGTAAGTATAACTAAACCACAAGCAACATCCGGTAAAGGTTGCATTGATACAACCATCGCCACGACAACTGTCCGGAGTAATGCTAACAATATTGATCGTTGGCCATTGTTGCTCAGTCATTGAATCACAATTACAATCGTTATTGACAACAACTGTATCATAAACGTAAGTGATACAACCAATAGAATCTGTAATTGCCAGTGTATAATTTCCGGCTACCAGATTACGGATATCCTGAGTTGTTGCACCTGTATTCCAATTGTAAGTGAACGGCGGATAACCACCCGCTACTTCAACATCAATTCCTCCGAACAAACTGTCACATGTAATATCATAAACTGTATCAGTTACATGAATCACCTGCGCTGAATCTCCCGGTGGTAAATAAATTGTACAACAAATTCTGTTGCCACATGAATCAGTTATACAAACAGTATATAATCCTGATGGAACATTGTTGTAACAAGGTAAATTATTCGGAACTCCGGCAATTATAGGTGACCATTCGTATGAAACAACAGGACATGCAAAACATTCCGTTGCAACACAAATAGATCCAACACCGGTATGACAATTAACAGGAGTCAATGCCGGAATGATTCCCGGAACTTTGAATCCGAAGTAGTACTCTGAACTATCACACAAAATAACTGTCAATGTAAGTGAATCACAAGACTGTGCTCCTTCGTAGAATGGTTCTGTACTTCCATTTTGCCAATGGAATGTATATGGACAACCATTTGCGTTTATATAAGCATTAACAATAGATCCACAATTCAGCACATCGAAATGAACATCCGGCGGAACTACTGTTCCATCAGTTAATGTATAGCAACAAGTAACCTGCTGACCATTTGCATTTGTGATCGTAACACAATATGTTCCTGCAGGAACTCCTGTGATACATTGCGTTGTCGCGCCATTACTCCATTGATAAATATATGGTCCTTGTCCGAAGCAAACATTAGCACACAGACTTCCATTTGCAAGACAACATGTTGGTTGAACAATATTATCGAATGTAACTGTTGGTGGTGAATCCGTCATTGTTACCGAACAGCCATTTGCATCCGTAATTGTAACAACAAGATCAACACAAGGAGTGAAGTTAGTGATGCATCGCGTTGTTTCTCCGTTCGACCATAGGTAAGTATATGGCCCGCATCCGCCTTCTGCTCCGACACAAATTTGTGCGCCGCAATTAGAATACGTAACGAAAGCCAGTAACGGTGGAACCAATGATGGAACCACGACTGTCTGTGTAGTAGTATCTCCACACGGATCATATACAAATATTGTATACGTACCTGCAGGTAGATTACAGAAGATCGTTGAATCTAATGTTGGCCCAACAGTATCGATTAGCAATGGATTACATAAACTCTGATATATATAACCGTATCTCAGACAACAACCTGTAAAAGTCAGATTGATGCAACCGCTGTTATTACAACTATCCGGTAAAACACTTATGACTGTTATCGTTGGTGGCGGTGGTGGCGGAATATTATCGCAACCACAATCGGTTTCTACTCTTACTGTGTCATAAATAATAGTTTCACATCCTACAGAATCTTCAATGATAACATTGTATGCTCCTGCAGAAAGATTGCGGATCTCTGAAGTTGTTTCACCTGTACTCCACAAATATGAATACGGTGGTGTTCCGCCTTCTACAAACACTTTCATTCCACCATAAATACTATCACAATTTATATGATAGACGGTATCAGTAACAATAACTACAGTTGAATCAAATGGTACAGTCACACAACATGAATCGATACAGCCACAACAACCGATCACTGTTACGCAATAAGTTCCCGGGGCTACATTTTCAAGGAATGGTTCTGTTGAGCCATTGCTCCAGATATACTGGAAGTCCTGACAAGCTCCGCCATTTATAATATTAACTCCAACTGTATATTTACAATTTACTACAGACGATGTACATGCAACAACAAAACTTTGCGGATTGAAACATACATTATCTATTCCTACTACTTCACCTACTCCACCTGAAACTTCAGTAACAAAAATCACTTCAGTAACATTTGAAGCAACCGATTGCCAGTCTGCAAGTGTTGCAGGTGCGATCGGCGCCCAGCTTCCGCCGGCATTAGGTAATGGGAATGTATCTATGCTGGCACATGCTACCACTTTTTTCCATGGACTGTTTTCATTAATTATCTGCGTAGATGTATAAATGAATCCGCGGTTGGTGACACTGTTCCAGATCTTAAACTGTGGTTGTATATTCGGCGAGCCGGAAACACCATCGTTTATAATTTTGAAATCGTAAGAGAATTTACCACAACACCATTTGCCATCAAAGACCGTATCGCCTATGACGGCTGATGCTCCCGGTTGATCTGTTGCCTGAATATAAATATCACCAACATATTGTCCGACAACATTATTTGTAATAACGTTTACGTTCGGCTCAAGAATATATGGTGCAAAATTATTTGTAAGTGCATTTGAGAAATCATGACATGTTGAGTCTACACATTCTGCAACATCTACGATCGGAGTGCAACAATCCTGGAATGTAATATTCAACGTGTCTGATGTATCTGAACATCCCCAGGCATTACTTGCAATCAATCTGAAAATTCCACCCGGAGGAAGAACTGTCAAGTTCTGACTTGCACTATAGAATGTGAATGTCGGACCGACAAGCATTTCCCATGTGTAGGATGCAAATCCAAATGGTCCTGGAATCAAAACTGATGTACACTCATTACAGAATTCATAACAACCGGAAGGTACGCATGAGAGATCCGGTAATGGATGTATAGTAAGGATATTTGAAACTGCTGAGCAGCCATATTGATTTGTAGCAGTAACATAATAATTACCTTGCATCGCAGCAGTGATCGATGTTCCTATTTGTCCGGTGCTCCATGTATAAACTACCAATGGTGCCGGAACAGGAGTTGCATTGAATGTGAACAATTGTCCTTCACACAATACTCCACCCGGATTAGAAGTAATAACAGGTGTAACAGGAGCAGGATTTACAATTACTGTTATCGAGTCTGATCTTGTACAACCAAAACTATTTGTAACAACAACAGTGTATAATCCGGCATCGGTCAATTGCATATTCGGAACGATGAACGGATTACTTGTACCTGTAGCTGCAGGACCATTCCATAAATATGTTCCGCCACCAACCGGTGGTGTCTGTAAAACAAGCTGATCGCCTTCACACATAATTGTGTCGCCGGAAATGTTTGCAACAGGTTTTGGATTTACTGTTACTGTTACCGGTGTAATTGCAGGGAACGGACAACCGGTTGCTGTCTGAACGATGACTGAATATGTACCGGATACTGTAACATACAATCCTGGTTGTGTATTTGCGGGAGCAGTTAATGCAGGTGTCGGTGATTTAGACCATAAGTATGTAGCACCTGTTGGTGATACAGTAAGTAAAATTGAATCTCCTTCACAGAATGTCAATGGACCTGAAGCAACAATTGTTGCTGATGAAGGGATCGGATCAATGTTAACAGTATATGATGCTGATGCTGTACATCCGTTCGCACCTGTAACTGTTACCTGATAAGTTTGCAAACCTGTTCCAACAGGAACTATATTCAGGTTCGGTGCATTTGTACCGACAGGAATATTTCCCGGCATTCGCACCCATGCGAAATTAGTTCCGGCTGCACCGGTTTTTATATCGAGTGCTTCACCCTGACAATAATTTATTTGTCCGGTGATAACAACTGTAGGAGATTTTAAAACTGTGACCTGAACCGGCCCTGCAGTATATGGACAACCTTGATTATCCGTTCCCGTTACTTTATAGAAGCCTGATGTTTTTACATAAACAGGATTATCAGGAACAGGTGCAGGACTAATGAATTGCCATACATACGGACCAAGTCCGGAAGCTGTAAGTTGTACTGAGTCGCACGTGCCCGGTGTAACTGTTATTGATCCTGCATTTGGTACGAGTACACTTACACTTTGCGATGCCGTACTTGTACATCCGTAAATATCTGTTACTGTCAATGTAGCAGTGAATGGACCAGGTGCATTTGCATAGATCAGGCTTGATGGATTTAAATTATCTGAAGCGCCGTTACCATTATTAAATAATCTCGATGCTTCATTCGCAATATTCACAGAGAGATCTGTAAACAATGCCGCTGATCCCTGACATACAGGCGAAGACACACTGAAGTTTGCCGCAATTGGAACAGGGACAACAATGGTTGTCGTCACAGAACATGTTCCTAAAGTAACAGGATCAAATGCTGAAAGAGTGATTACGTGTGTTCCCGGACTCAATGTGATCGGACCGGGGAATGCTGTTGTTGCAATCGTTGTTGAAGTAGTGACATCATACCAGTTCCAGATATAGCTCGCTGCACTTCCTACAAACAAAGATGTATTTGCAAAAACTGCCTGCATCACTCCTGCTCCATTACAAGCAAAAGAAGTTGTATAACTGAGATCAAATGGAATTGTAATAATTCTGCTATATGGGAATGTATCTATGCAGATTCCGCCCATTGCATCAGTTCCGGTTCCTATTCCATAGACTGTTACTTTATATAATCCCGGAATTGGATAGGTATGTGATACCGGAGAAACGTTTCCTGCTGTTCCGCCATCACCAAATTCCCAGCCGTATAATGTCGCATTTCCTGTTTTTGTAAATGTCGTTGATAAACATACCGGTGGTGTTGAAGTAAAATTAATTGTATCTGTAATTGTACATCCCGGTGGTGGTGGTGGACAAGGTACTGCAGTAACTGTTATTGAATTCGAAGTCTGAGTACAACCAAATGCATTCGTCACAACAACAGAGAATGTTGTCGGACCGGTAATACTTTGTGTTATCGTTGGACC
>JAYUWA010000180.1:0-2090 GCA_043753795.1 Bacteroidota bacterium
AAAAAGATGCACTCACAAAAGTGATAGATATCCTTCATCCGGATTCATTTTATAAAGATACGCATCGTCTCATTTTTCAGGCGATCAGAAGATTGTTTGAGCGCTCTGAACCTATCGATATTTTAACGGTAACAAATGAGTTAAAGAAAAGCGGCGAGTTAGATATTGTTGGTGGTCCATATGCGATCACTCAATTGACAAATCGTGTTGCTTCTGCAGCGAATATTGAATACCATTCAAGGATCATATTACAAAAGCACATTCAACGCGAGTTGATACGCATCTCTGCTGAAACAATCAAGGATGCTTATGAAGATACGTCCGATGTATTCATGCTTTTAGATAAAGCAGAAAAAAATCTCTTCGAAGTTGCTCAGGGAAATATCCGCAGAAATTATCAGGAGATGAGTACGATGGTTAGTGAAGCGTATAAGCAAATTGAAGCTGCACGCTTGCATGGTACCGGCGTTACTGGAGTACAAAGCGGATTCACCGATCTTGACCGTATAACTTCCGGTTGGCAGAAATCAGATCTGATCATCATCGCGGCTCGTCCGGGTATGGGTAAGACGGCTTTCGTATTATCGCTGGCAAGAAATGCTGCCATTGGTTTCGGAAGACCGATTGCGGTGTTTTCTCTCGAGATGTCGTCAGTACAATTGGTACAACGTATGATATCATCCGAAACCGGAATTCCATCCGACAAACTTCGTAAAGGAACGCTTGACAATACAGAGTGGCAGAAACTGGTTTCGATGACCGGCAAACTTTCTTCGGCACCGGTTTATATTGATGATACTCCATCGTTATCTGTCTTCGATCTTCGTTCAAAATGTCGTCGTTTGAAAGCGATGTATAACATAGAAATGATCGTTGTCGATTATTTACAGTTGATGCGGTCAGATGTTGATGCAAAAAGTGGTAATCGTGAGCAGGAGATCAGTACGATCTCGCGTTCATTAAAAGCGTTGGCGAAAGAATTAAATATTCCGGTAATTGCATTGTCACAGTTAAGTCGTGCAGTAGAATCGCGCGGCGGTTCAAAACGTCCTCAGCTAAGTGACTTACGTGAATCGGGAGCGATCGAGCAGGATGCAGATATGGTTACATTCATCTATCGTCCCGAATACTACGGTATCGAATTCGACGAAGATAACAATCCGACAAAAGGCACAGCAGAGATCATCATAGCCAAACACAGAAACGGTGCCTTGGATACAGTACGTTTGAAGTTCATCAATCACCTTGCAAAGTTCACTGACCTTGATGCCAGCGAAGCAGACCTTGACGCACCATCAGGCAGCGTGACTACATTCCCGAATAACAGGATGATAGTGGGGTCGAGGATGAATGATATGAATGAGGATACGCCGTTTTAGGTAGATACTGATTCGAAAAATTAGATAATAATTTTATTTATAAGTATCTATGCTTTTTAATTGAAAAGTACTTTCTGATAATTAGATGAAATTTTTTTCAAATTGTCATGAAGAAGTAGAAAGTCAAGAAAATTTAAGCTTTTATGTTAATAGAACTTTTATTTATGTAAAAAAATTTGGAATTGTGTAAATTACTTTTATGTTTGCCTTTCTAAATTCTTATTGATATGTGTAGATTCATTTTTTGCTTAATATTTCTTTCTAGTTTTTCGGCCAATATAAAATCTCATTCAATTGACGAGATCAAAACTAAATATATAAAAAAAGAGTCGATTTTGTTAAAGAAGATGTTGGAAAAACGAAATGAGGATTCAGAAAAATATTTAAGTAATTTCGACAAAAAACAGAAAAAATTCCTTTTAAGATTATGTAAACAAAATCCCGCAATGGCTGATGCATTAATGGAATCTTGGTCCTTTTCAAGACAAAGGCTAGAAAGAGATTTGAATGACGAAAATCGAAAATTTAATATTAATCAAAACTTTTACAATTCAACTTATGATACATTATTTTGTTCAATGAATTATTTAGGTGGAGATAGTACATCAAAATTAGTGTATGATTATAAAGAACAGTTGAGAAGAGAAAAACTTGTTTCTGAATATATGAAAGAAAACACAGCTGTTGCTCGATCGGTAAGTAAAAATATTC
>JAYUWA010000181.1:0-6486 GCA_043753795.1 Bacteroidota bacterium
AATGTATTTCCGGAAATTCCCGTACTTGCAGAAGCACATCCAACACCCGGACCTCTTGACAAAGAAGCGAATGTTAACCCACTTACAGCTGGAGCAGCAGTTGAAGTTGGTGTTGCCGGGCAGGTTATTGAACCCATACCAGTGTACGATACCGTTGTTTGACCGAATGTGTTTGTCGAACAAACGAAAGCCAGCACAAAAAGTAATAGATACTTCAGGCCGTTGTTAACTTTGCTCGTACATTGATTTTGTAATGAATGTATCATGTATTTGATTTTTTAGTTTTTCTGTGGAGGGTGAAAACAATCGTTGCAATTGTCCAATTAAATTATCGGAGGCAAATATTGCCTTCGAATTTTAATCAAACTACAATTCAATCTTAAGTAATTAATATTATTTTCGATACTCTTGTAAGCCCCGTCAATAAAGGCTTTCCGCAAGTTACTTATTCCTTAACAATTCGCAAACTTTTCTGACCGAAGTCAGAGTTTACACGCAGTAAATAAACTCCTCCGGCTATCCCGGAAATATCCAAGTCACTGATTCCTTCAGAAACAGTTGAAAATATTTTAACTAAACGACCATCTAATTGATATAATTCAGGAGAAAAATCGGTTCCGCCCATACAAGTCAGACGTATTTTGTCTGTTGCCGGCACCGGTCCTGCTTGAATGAAAAACTTCGAATCCGAAACGAATTTGACAGCAACTACATTACTATAGCTGAATTGATCGTCAAAATCAGTTTGTTTTAGTCGATAATAGGATATACCCGGCAAAGGATGTGTATCGATTGCAGAATAATTGAGAACTACATTGCTGTTTCCGGCTCCTTTTTCTGTCAAAAGGCCTGAAAATTCAATTCCGTCATAACTTCTTTCAATTGTGAAGTAGTCATTATTGATTTCTGTCGCCGTGCTCCATTCCAGATCAACTTGATCTCCATTTGGTTTAGCAGAAAAACTAAGCAATTTGATTGGCAAAGGTGAAGTATTGGCAGCCAGTGTCCACGCCCCATATGTATTGAATCCCGGAGTTGTCGTAGTATAAGTGCCTGTTGTTTGTCCGGTAATCGGATAGATCCATTTGCTGGTACCCGGATTGAACCATTGTGCAACCATCAACGCCATATTATTGAATGGCGCTATCGGTAATTCTGCCGGTGCATAAGTGAACGTGCATGTTGCAGTAGGTGATCCCGCCGAAGCAGTGATTTCCCAAAAACGATCTACAGTTGCATCTCTGTTATCGGGCAAAAGTCCGGTCGTGCTATTTAAGTTTGTAACAACATAAGGGGAAACCGGCCAAGGTAAATTGTTTGCCGGAGTTCCATAAGTAGCAACAGCTAAATTCCCAACCGTAGTTCCGGTAGGAATTGAATAAGTAAACGGTATGTAATTAGGAACTCCCGGTTTACCGAATGGAATCACATAATTACTTGCAACAGCAACAGTACCAATATTCCATTGTACAATGGAAGAGTTATTTACTGTTTCAGAAATTATGTATCGATCCGGATCACTTCCGTTCACCATCGCCGTTACTGCTGAACTTTCTATTGTCAACCGGTTACTATTTAAAAATATCGGTCCGTCAGTTGTCCATGATAATACGTTGATCACATTCACGGGATTATTGAATTGTAAAGTGGAAGATGCCGTTTTTGAAAAAGTTAATCGGAAATATCTTTCACCACCAGGACAATTGATCGTTTGAGTCGTTCCACCTTTAAATATTACTGTTCCACTTTGTTCGTCGAAACCGGAAAGATTATAGTTGAACCAATTTCCACCAAGCATTTGGATTATTTGATTATTTGATTGTAAGATCGGAGTACCGGAAACATTTACAATGTTCAGATCATTTGCGATATTATAGAATCCGGAATTAAACATGTTTTTATTTCCTGACCCTGAAATTCTCAGATACCCATAAAAGTTAGAGCTGTTTCCAAACGCTAAACTTGATGAAGCCGGAATAAATGGTACATTTTGATTACCTGTTCCCGAAAACTCAGTAAAACTTCCATTTTGAACATCCCATGTACAATTGGTAGTTGGGAGCAAAAAATTAAATCCACTTGTTCCAGTAATTTCGAATGTACCACCTGGCATTACTCGAAGCAGATGACCAGCATTCCCTCCTGAAAAATTCATAGAATTAGTACCGGCTAATGTTGCTCCTGGACTTATTGTAAATGTAGTTGCGTTTATAATCGCAGTGATTGTTGCACCCATAGGTATCCCTGTACCTGTAATTGCACTTCCAACAGTAAGATTAGCTGTTGAAGCTGTGGTTACTGTAGTTGGGGTTACAAGAGTTGTTGTACAATTAGACGTTAGAAAAGATGTACTCACTTGGCCGGTTCTTAAAATTCCGCCATTGTTGATCACCCATGCACAAGATCCTCCGGAACTTAATACAAAACCGTTGACAGTTGTATTTGCAGGTTGAGAGACTGTAAAAGTTGTTGAATTGATAATTGCAGTTACAATCGTGCCCATTGGGAAAGCGCCGACGCCTGTTCCTGTACCGACCACACTGGATCCGATGACTAAAGCAGCAGTTGATGTTGCAGTAACATTCGTAGATCCTGCAACAGTATTTATACCGGTAACATTTATTGCAGTATTGTTTGTAACAAAATAAGTTGTGCCTGTAACGATCATTGTTCCATCGATTACAAAACTTCCTGCAGATTGTATCGTTCCACCTGAAACCAGATCGCCATCAATTGCAGCGTTACCTGTAAGTGAACCGCTTGCAGTTAAATTCAATGTTGCACCGGGAGCGATGTAAACATCAAAACGAGAAGTACCTGAAGCGTTATTATTATAAATCTGAACTTGTGAGCTCGAGTTAAAACGAATATTAATATCTCGGTAGATATTAAACTGTGTTGATCTGTTGAAGCTTGTGTTTTTTCTGATCCTGGATACATCAAAGGTTCCTGTACCGGTAACATTACAAACCAAACTTTCAATGCCTAACGAAAGTCCATCGAAAATTACTCCGTTTCCTATTATTCCGTTACAAATAATATCTCCATGGATATTCAGATAACAGTTTGTAGCAGTATTATTCCAGATTTTACCACCAGCCTGAACATCAAGTGTGTTGCATTGAAGATTTGAAACATTCATTACAACTGTGGTTCCCGTGGTAATAAAAACGTTCTTTGTTCTATCAGGATAATTTACGCCTGCAACAGCACCAGCCGGAGCGGGTGACCATATAGTACCATTCCAGATTCCCCATGTTGTACTTACGTTGTAGTTGCCTGAAGCAATTGATCCAAAATCACCAACCGCTTGTCCAAAAACGCTATTACAAAAGAAAACAAGTAATACAAAAAGTACGTTTTTGATTTTATTCATGAGTATTTGTTTTATTCTTCTCCATAGCTTATTAAAACTATGCCTTGCATTTTGTTGCAAAGAAAGAGGTTGAATTTCTCTTTAACATTAGGTCAATATTAATTCACAAGGCAGTGATTCTCTTGTTCAGATTAATACCTTCCCGGTTTAAGTGGGCAAACAAGATAAGAAAAGCATTTAAAATGAGCGCATTTATGACAAAATTTTACAATATAATAGGAGTGTTTCACCCACTAAAAACGGCCGTTAACGTAATAATTGGATTCCGACCCTGAAGTGAGCCTCCTTTTTCTTGGAAAGCAACCGAAAAGATTGAATTAAACCTGTCCTGACATGCTCCCGGTTCCGCCCGAAACTTCTGTCCAACTTCCTGAAAAAGTAATAATTACAACTCCTGAAGTGGGGAAATCAGCCACTTTTCCGGTCAGATAAGTAGTAAATTCGCTGATCGTTTCATTGTGCCCGAAAATAGCAGCTTTCTGCGCATCAGCAGCAATAGAGTTGACCACCTCCAAATAATCCCGGATTCCACATTCATACAAATTTTCGTTCAGTACAATTTCACTGACCGGAAAGGTCAACTCTTTTGAAAAAATGATAGCAGTAGATATTGCCCGAATTGCAGGACTCGAGATTACAACATCCCATTCAACTTTTTTTGCAATTAGTCTTAGCGCAACACGATGCGAATCGCTGACTCCTTGTTGAGTTAAAGGACGTTCGAAATCTGTAATTCCATCCGAAGGAAAATCTGCTTTTGAGTGGCGGATCAGATAAAGTGTTTTTGTTAGCGGCATCAGTTACGCTTAACGTAATGGTAGTACTGTCTTAAAGCGTGAGGATAAAACTGTATATAAATTTGCAGAAAAACAAATCAGATGAAAACGATTCTTCTAAAACTGATGAACAAAGAAACATTGTCGTTCGAGAGCATCTATCACAACAAAGGATTTGCTGCCGATGCGTTTCAATTCTCTCTGATCGAACCACAAAGAAACAGGAACAGAAAAAACAAATTTCAGATAACGAAAGTTCTGAAATCAATCAAGCGTATTGCATCACGCGCTTTTTACTCTTCCGTTTTGTTGTTTTGGTTTTCATTGTACTTCATCGTACATCAAACCGGCAAAGCACTCTCTTTGATTAAACTGTAGTCTATTTTTATATTGATTGAAGTGAAAAGAAGTGAAAAGAAGTGAAAAGAAAAGAAAACAGTCATATTTGAAAATACTAGTCCCCCGCAAGGAATTCCCCACATTAAACATTAAACAAAACAAAATATAACGATTTAAAAACACCCGCCATGGTAACTTTAAATAAAAACTGGAACACCGGTATCGACTCCAATAAAAAGTTTCTTTCACGTTTAATGACTTATTTTATTTCGCTTTGCATAGACAATAAAAAATTCGATGTGGTTTATGAGGGGAGGTTAAGCCCTTCAGATTTCAACGAACCGGATGTAGTGATTTATTCAGGAGATATTAAAACTACTCCGGTCGTTGCCATCGAAATTTCACGGGAGAGTGATTTAGAGCAAACGTATTCCACCACAAAACAGTTAGCTGTAAATTCTGCGCTTGAAGAACTATTCATCTTTTTGCCGGAAACAAATCGCTGGTTACAATACAAACGCAGCGAAGGAACATTCGTCGAAGTTGCCTACGCCGAAATCCTATCCGTTCCCCTCTACCAATTCAGAGAATGGTTCTCAAGAAATCTCTCTGCGGCGTGAATTATTTTTCAGGTTACATGTAACAGGTTTCCGGATCTTTCTTTAAGAACTTTTCGTAAAAGATCCAATTCCCCAATCTGAAATGTGTAACCTGAAAAATTTTAAGTTCAGTAATTTTCCCGCAGATTTCCGCTGAAAAATAAGCAGATAAGGCGCAGATCTTACCATATTTTAAATGAACTTTTTTTAACACAAGTTCACTAAAATTTATCACAAGAACACATAATTGAAACTTCACTTGTTCTCTTGTGGTAAAAACTTAGTGCTTAGTGTTTTATTTTTTCTTTGCAATTTTGACTTTTAACTTCATTTAATAATGCATCACCACAAACAACGACCCCGTCAAAATAACGATCCACAAAATTACTCCCTGTAAAAGTGGTCGTGGTCCAACGGCTTTGATGTTTTTCAATGAAATGGTTGTACCGATCAAAAACAAAGTCACGCTGAATCCGATCTTTGATAACATCAACACTCCTGATTTAATTGCAACCGGAATTTCTGCATAGGTATTCACCAAGGAAGCCAGAATAAAGAATAAAATAAACCAAGGAAATGCGGAGGCGCTGCTTTGCTTTTTAAAAATAAACGAAGTAAGAAATGCAATTGGTATGATCCACAAGGCACGGGCTAATTTTATTGTTGTGGCAATCATCAACGATTCATTTCCGTAATGCGATGCTGCACCTACGACTGAACTTGTATCATGAATTGCGATTGCCGCCCAGATACCAAACTGCTCTTGAGTCAAACCAAAATAGCTTCCGATAGGTGGAAAAATAAATAGCGCAACAGCATTTAGAATAAAAACCGTTCCAATTGAAATTGAAATATCTTTTTCATCAGCATCAACGACCTGACTGATTGCCGCAATTGCACTTCCTCCGCAAATTGCCGTTCCAACACTGATAAGGTAAGAAATGATCTTGTCAACTTTAAGCATTTTTCCAAGAACAAATCCAAGTCCGATAGCCGCAGAAATTGTAAGCAACGTAAACACAAAACCATCTTTTCCTGCTGCAACAACAGCGGTAAAGTTCATTCCAAATCCCAAACCGATGACTGCACCTTGCAAAAGGTATTTTGTAACCGTTTTTGATTTCTTCACAAACGGATTGACAGCAAAAATCCCAATTGCCAACCCCATTAAAAGAGAAAGTGACGGCGATAATTGCAAAAAAACGATCAATCCTATAAAAACAAAAAAAATGGTGACGATCAGACCGTTAGGTTTGGCCGGGATGGATGTGGGCAGTTCCGTCTTCATGGATGGGGCGAAAGGTCGTGAAAAAAAGTGTTTCTGCAATTAAATTCAAAGGTGGACGTCTATGAAAAGGTGTAGGTAAGACGTTTGCAGGTTAAGAGGTTTGCAGGT
>JAYUWA010000182.1:0-6471 GCA_043753795.1 Bacteroidota bacterium
CCATATCACTTAGTGATGATGTTAAATCATCCCCTCATTTTAACCGGACACTTGCTTCAGTAGAAACAAATTCATACGCATCAAGAGAAGCACAACAGGCAGGCGAATATCTTAAGCAATGCCTTCGGATCATGAACTTCAATTCTACAAATGGTTGTCAGAGTGATATCGATGTAATTAATATTGAATACGAATTCTGGGGCGATTGCAGTGGAACATTTTCCGATTTCACTGAGATCACAGAATCGATGAAGGCGCTAAAGGATTCTTACAATGCATCGCATCCTGATAATCCGATGATAACAGAAGCTTATCTGGCATTCTTATACTATTGCACAGGCATTGCACAGGTTGTTCAAACTATTGATGGCTGTAGTAACTGTACACCATGTCCTACCTGTTCAAATCCACACGAACCACTGATCGACAGGGTACTCTACTCCATACTTCAAAGCAATCCTTATAATTTCTCATGGAGTGAGCAGAATCAATTTGAACAATCAGTGACTCAAGACAGCACAGACTATCATCCCATGCTTTATTCTGAATCTATGAATTATGGTGGCGGATTTGATTTCCTTGGACTATGGTTCACACAAGCACCAACCAATACTATCTTTTTTTCTGAAGAATATTATTTTTATCACTGGTTAACTTTTTCAGGTTCTGCTTTCGGTACACCCAGACAAAACAATGTACAGGCAGGTGGAGTTCATTGGTTTTCGCAATCATATATGGTCGGACATCTTGATGATCCGAAAGTGATACAAACTCCGGGTCCGTTTTGTAGTGCCGGAGATTCAACACTTATCATACTCGATTACTATGGTCCTGATGAACCGGGTACTGATTACACTTTCAGTATTACGCGTGATTCTGACGGAGCAATTGTTTATCCGAGAAACGGGATTCCAATGACAGGAGTATCCATTAGTACAATTGCCAATCCTGCTTATCGATCGATCAATTTTAAGGATACTCTCCTATTCCCAAAATGCTATTTACCAAATGGTGAATATACCGGTACAATTAGTCTAAACTATAATCATAGTACAGGATGTAATTATGTCTCTACGACAAAGATCATCGTTTCGCCTTCTCCCGAAATTCAATTGATCGGAGATAGTATTTTCTGTGAAGGTGACAGAACATTTCTGAGTGCCCCAGCTGGTGGTTCCTACGTTTGGTATAAAAACAATGAAGTAATACCGGGTGTTACTATAAGTACATTATCTGTAAGTGCTGATGGTGATTACCATTGCGTTGTTAGCGGAACTACGTGCAATGGAACTTCCAATACAATTCATATTACAGTACATCCCAATCCAACTGCTTCGTTAAATGTAACCTGCAATGGAAATGGAACTTATACTTTGAAAACGGATCATGAAAATGCAAATACATCTTCAATCGATCTGACAGGCAATGCAGGTGTTACGTACCTTTGGAGCACAGGAGCAACAACTGATCAAATAACGGTTCCTATTCCAAATTCTACAAACCGCTTATATGTTACAATCACTGATCCATACAGCGGATGCACTCGACTTCGACACATTTCATTGCTTGCAACTCCTAATACGGCTATTGTTCCTTCTATTACAGTTAACACAGTACCATCTTCCTCTTGCTCTTCAGATGGTTCATTGACAGCTGTTGCAGGAAATGTGGTCGGAACTGTTGAATATTTCTGGTCGAACGGTGCGACTACTCAAACTATAAATAATCTACCACCCGGAGTATATACGGTTGCAATGACACTGTACGCCAATCCATGTACAGCATACTCAACTGCGACACTTGGAACTCTTCCGGCCTCCCCACCAACTATTATCTCTTCTATAGTTGATGCATCATGCAATAATGAAAATGATGGCTCAATATTACTTTCTATTTCAGGAGGCAACCCACCCTTTACATTCAACTGGAAAAACATTCCAAATGAAAACGGCTATGATCCATACACTCAAAATCAAAGTAATTTATATTCCGGAACTTATACATTAAACCTTACAGATAATAATGGCTGTCATTTTACTTTCATTTATGATGTTGAATACGACAACACAATCCCACTTGCAAACTATACTACAACTGCTGTTACAGGCTGTGGAACAAATAACAATGGCACAGCTACACTAAATATCACTGCAGGTAATGGCCCTTATCAATATCAGTGGTATGATCCGGCAAACCAGACCTCGGCTACTGCAATAAATTTGTTTGCAGGAACAGTTCCTGTAGACATTACCGATGCCAACGGATGTATTTCTACTTACAATGTAAGAATTCCATCAGTGGAAATTGCAATTGAAACATCTATTCTGGATTCTTCAGTTCTCAATCCAACCTGTAGCGGAGCTGCTGATGCAAATATTTATTTGAATATCACCGGCGGAACAGAACCCTATAGTGTAAACTCTCCCTGGAACATAGATTCGAATCTAATATATCTTGAGAATCTTGGAGACACTTCTATAAACTTAGTCGTTACTGACGATAATGGCTGCAGCATTCAACGAAGTTTTACAATCACTGAACCTGTTTTTCAACTTTCCACTCAGGCAACTGCATCAACATGCATCGGTTGTCCTAATGGCAAATTACTATTAAATCATACCGGAGGAATTCCACCATACACCTATCTATGGACACCAAATGTTGGTATTTTATCTGGCGACACGATCATAAACCTTACTTCAGGGATTTACACAGTATGTATTACCGACCTGAATAATTGTACGATCTGTACAACAGATACAATTCTGGAAGACCCAACTTCTATTTCAGATCTAAACGGTAGCTATGAATTATTGCTCTACCCAAATCCATCTTCAGGAGAATTTACAATTTATAGTGATGAACTGGAGAATAAAATTTTTGAGACAATTATACTTGATGTTGATGGGCGAATTATATATAAGAATTCAAAATTGACCGGTGTATCAAATCAAATAAAACTGAATCTGGAAAACGGAATGTATATAATCACAATTAGTCATGACCAGAAGTATATCAGAAAAATATTTACAATCATGAAGTAATCAATTTCAATGCATATCAATTTTAATTTGCGAAAATCAGAATTACTCTATTTGGTTTTAATAATTCTATCAAGTGTAAGTTGCAACATTCCAAATGATAACACCGGAGAATTATTAAAAGGAAAGTTTCTTTCAACAAATGGAAAGAACTTGTGGATCGAAACTTCAGGTCATGGCAAGCCACTTTTTGTGATCGCCGGAGGACCCGGCGCATCTCACAGTGGAATGCATAGTTTCGATGGACTAAGTGATTCTTCTTTATTGGTGTTTATCGACAATTTCGGAAGAGGAAGATCTGATACTGCAATATCACCGACGGAATATTCAATCGAAAATGATGTTTTGGATACAGAAGAAATTCGCAAAACTCTTGGACATGAAAAAATAAATGTCCTTGGACATTCATACGGTAGTCTTGTTGCACAATCATATGCATTGAAATTTCCACAACACGTCGAACAACTAATTATTGTAAGCGGATTATATAGCGGAAAAATGTGGCAGGAAACTAATGACGACTACAATTACATATTTTCAAGTCAGATGCCGGAAGTCTGGGATTCAATCCTCGCTTTAAGGAAAAAAGGATTTCGATCATCAGATAAAATACACTATGAATTGTACGAAAAATTTCCGTTAAGTCTTGTTCATGCATATTGCCCCGACAACACTTTTGAACTTTCGGACAGTTGCCAATTAACATTTAATCATAGAGTATACTATCAGATTGTTGGATCCGATGGTGATTTTATGCTTAGGGGTGATGCTGCAAATTATGATGTCACAGACCAGCTTAAGAATCTTTCGATGCCAACGCTGATCATTGCAGGAAGGTTTGACCGGATGTGTAAACCTGAATTAACATTAGATTATAAGAAATTCTGTCCTCAGGCAAAATTTCTGATGTTCGAATATTCGGGACACAATCCGCAAATAGATGAAAAGAAATTATTGATGAAAGAAATAAACGCCTTTTTAAAAAACTAACCAAGAATGTTTAGTTAATTATCATGATTTTATTTAAACCAATCACCCACATTCTTGTTATCTTTGAAGCATTCTAATTGTAAATTATGTACCGCAATACCCAACACTGGATCAAAACACTTGAAGAAAAAGGTGAATTGGTCCGCATCAAAGAATTCGTCAATCCTGAACTGGAGATAACTGAAATTACTGACAGGATCTCTAAACAATATGGTCCGGCCTTGTTGTTCGAAAACAATGGAACGGATTTTCCTGTTCTGATCAATTCAATGGGAACTGAGCAACGAATGGCTTGGGCATTAGGTGTAGAAAAACTTGACGATGTTGCTGCAGAAATTGAAACATTGATCAAGCAGCTTACTACTCCAAAGGATAGCATTTTAGATAAATTGAAAATGCTTCCGACGCTCGGATCAATTGCTTCATGGATGCCGAAGGTAATGAGTGGAAAAGGTGAATGCCAGGAAGTGATCATGAAAGATCCTGACATTACAAAATTTCCGGTATTGAAATGCTGGCCGGAAGATGGCGGGCCATTTGTTACACTCCCGGTAATTCATACCAAAGATCCTTTAACTGGTTTACGAAATGTTGGTCTATACAGGATGCAGGTTTTCGATCCAAAGATGACAGGCATGCACTGGCATCGTCATAAAGTCAGTGCAAGGCATTTTAATGAGTATAAAAAGCTCGGACAAAAAATGCCTGTTGCAATTGCATTAGGCGGCGACCCGGTTTATGCTTATTCTGCCACTGCTCCACTTCCTGATGGAGTTGATGAATATATGTTAGCTGGATTTATCCGCAAGAAAAAAGTCGAACTCGTACAATGTCTCACTCAGGATGTACAAGTTCCTGCTGATGCTGACATCATAATTGAAGGTTATGTAGATCCGAATGAAGATTACATTTTAGAAGGTCCATTCGGAGATCATACCGGCTACTACTCGCTTGCTGATATGTATCCGCGTTTTCATATTACAGGTATTACGCACCGAAAAAATGCTGTGTACCCTGCTACTATCGTAGGCATTCCACCACAAGAAGATGCATGGATCGGTAAAGCAACAGAGAGAATATTTCTAGTGCCGATCAAAATGACGATGGTACCGGAAATAATTGATATGGTGTTACCTGTAGAAGGTGTATTTCATAATTTAGTTATCGTAAAGATCAGCAAGGATTATCCCGGTCAAGCTAGCAAAGTTATGCATAGCTTGTGGGGTGCAGGCCAGATGATGTTTACAAAGATGATGGTTGTTGTAGATGGTGATGTAAACATTCACAACAGCGCGGAAGTTGCAAAATATGTCAGCGAGAATTTCGACCCTGCTCATGATATTCATTTTACTCAAGGGCCGGTAGATGTTCTTGATCACAGTTGCTCTGTAATGGCATTTGGAGGAAAGATTGGAATAGATGGAACGAAGAAAACGCACGAAGAACTTTCCGGAAGAATTTTGTTCGGCTCAGAAAATAAGATTTCTCTAAATAAATCAGAAATTCAAAATGAATTTCCTGAGATAAAGGATATTAATGATAAAGTACTGAACATGGGTGTTTCCATTCTCTTCTTGTCGATTGAGAAGAACAGAAAAAATCACGTCAAAGAAATTTCTAAAAAATTATTTGCCCGGAAAGATTTCGGAGAAATCAAAACTATTATTTTCCTTGAACAAACATTTGATATTTCAGATACCGCAGATGCTGTCTGGAGATTTGCAAATAATGTTGATCCAAAACGTGACCACATTCTGATGGAAGATGAAAACGGAGTGACGCATTTGTCACTTGATGGGACAAGAAAAACAAAAGAGTTCGATGGCTTTCAACGTGACTGGCCTAATATTCTCGCTTCCGATGACAGAACGATTGCCCGTATCGATGAGATCTGGGACAAGCTCGGACTAGGAAAATTTATTGAGTCTCCTTCTAAAAAATACAGGGAACATTTGTATGAAGGTGGGGCGGTGGCGAAATAAATTCTACCATACTGCTTTTGGGATCCGTTGGAAATAATCAGCGCTTAAAAATCTCCCGCAGATCTCGCAGATAAATCCGCAGATAAGGCGCAGATAGGCGCTGCCTTTATTTAGGCTTTATGGATATGATGACTATTATTTAATAGAAATCAGATTTCATGGTTTCCTTCGCTGATAAATCTATTGGTGCTTTTAATTAAACTCTTTAATTACTTTCACAAGATCTTCGTCTTATCTGCGGATTTATCTGCGGATTTATCTGCGAGATCTGCGGGAGAAAAATTAAGCGCCATTTTTTTAACACTAAACTTTAAACAATTTTTCGAAGGTCACTTCTTATATGGATCATGCGATGTTCGGACAATCAGTTTAAAATCATCGATCCTGAATTTTTCTTTTTCGGGATTATA
Source organism: Bacteroidota bacterium (assembly GCA_043753795.1). GTDB lineage: Bacteria > Bacteroidota > Bacteroidia > AKYH767-A > 2013-40CM-41-45 > JADKIH01. The sequence goes on from JAYUWA010000182.1 coordinate 6,424, forward strand.
AAAATAGGCGGTTAACATATCCCCATTTTTAACATCGCGAGGAAATTC
>JAYUWA010000183.1:0-6460 GCA_043753795.1 Bacteroidota bacterium
GTTGGAAACAGACAGACAAAAATAGCAACTCCCGTTAGTAAAAGTGTCAGGATAATATCTCTGATAATACCCTTTGTCGTGTTCTGTGACATTTCCTGAATGTAATATCCGAATGCAAGCCATGGAATCCCAAGAAAAAGAAACAAGTGAATTTTGGAAGGTAAATATTGAACAATTATCTTCCCGAATGAACGAATCAGTATTTCTGATTTTTGAAAAAGTGATAATGTTGGCAATAAATCATTTCTGTTAAATGTTCCCGGTGAAAGTGTAGAAAGTAAAAAAGCCGCAAAGATCAGGATCATCATAAATATCAAAGTCCTGTTTTTGGGATTGGCTTTGAAAGCTTCAATTCCTTCTGATCGGATCCTGAATGTAACAAACAGAATCGAAAATAGAAGAATTAAAACTGCAAAAGATTCTGAAGCACTTCCTATATATAATGATGAGAAAATGAGTAAGATCGACGTGTAAAACCTGTCTTTATTATTCAAATATAAATTTACAAGAATTAATCCGAAGATAAGACTCCAGACATAAGTAGTGACACTGATAAACCAAAACCAGTTTTCGCCTACTGAAAAAGAACATAGAACAAGCGAAGCAATGATCAGAAGCGGGGGAAAATCGCTGTTAAAGTCCTGTTCATCGACATCGTACCAGTTATAAATTTTGTAAAATAGCGAAGTTAGGATCAGATATAAAGTGCCAAACGTAAACAGAAAAAATGCAGCAAGAAAATATTTGAATCCGGAGAGTTTTAATATTGCCAGACTAACAAAATGGCATAACCACCGACCACTGAAATCACCATACTGAAAAGCAGTCCCGCCAATTGCTCCATACGATTTTTCAAGAAAAAGAAAATAATAATCATCAGCCGCAAACCGTGCATGAAATGAAAGTATCACCAGCAACATTAGAAGTAAGATGGTGAATGCGTATGTGAGACCTTTGAACAACTTTTTTGTGAATGAATAACGAATAATGAATAATGAATAACGAATAACGAATAATGAATAATGGGCACTTGAATAATAATAAGCTACTACACTGCGAAGCAACCATTATTAAGTATTCATTTATTTAAGAGGTGCGTACTTTATCCCATTTCTTCAACTGCCAGTTAATTTCACCGGAGCAGATGTGGTTTTTATCTGTATCATAAACTTCGACTTTCATCAGATAGAAAACAGAATCCTGCGTCTTCAGGGGAATGGAAACATTTTTTTCGAGCATTTCCGGAGTGAGGTGTAAGATGACTGATACATTTTTCTTTGCCTGAAAATGATACGTCATTTTCATATCTTTCATGATAATCCGCAGATCGTCTCGTCCAATGACTTTTATTAATGTGAGTCCGGAAACGAATTCTGATAAAGTAGCCAGAGCACATGCATGGATGCCATTGATGTGATTCCGATTAATTCGCCAGTAGGGCAGGAGGATATGAAACCCATCTTTGAAAACTTCAACTATTCTGAAGCCATGTGGCCGATTGAAAGGAATAGAGTAGCTCAGAACAAACTGGAGAATTCTTTTGCTGAAAGCAGAATTTTCCGCTTTCGTCATCAACTTCTGAATTTTCATTTTGATGATTAATTTTTAATTCGAAATCTGATTCTGAACTTTCGTATACGCTTCATAAAATTCACTTTCGATCTCACTTACGATCTCTTTTATGGGCTGAATTTTTTTCACCAACTCAACAGTCTGTCCGGCACACCAAAGGTTATTATAGTTTCCGGGCTTAACAGCGGCTTCAAGCCGGTTAAATCCGCGGCGTTGAATGATCATTTTAAAATATTTTTTCGTTCGCGGATTATTACTCATCCATTTTTCAAACCAATTTTGTTTTGTTCCAAGCTTTTTAGCAAAATCTGTATTAATGATCGTACATGGTGTTCCGCTAATTCTTTCAGTGAGAACAATGTCTTCCATATGGGAATTGATAATTGCATCTTTATATTCTTTTGATACAGTAGCTTCTGTACTTGCTATAAATCGCGTTCCGCTATAGCCAACAGCAGCACCTGCAGCAATTGCACTCAATAACGTGGAACCATTTGCAATTCCTCCTGCGGCAAGAATTGGAATAGTAGGAAACTCTTTCTTTAGAGCTTGTATCAACATACTCACCGGGTAGGGTCCTGCATGTCCGCCGGCACCTTGTCCTACGGCAACAAAACCATCACATCCCAGATCAGCACATTTTTTTGCATGAACCAAATTTGTAACATCACAAAACACCCTCCCACCGTATTTATGAGCTCCGATGATGGCCTCTTCCGGATTCCCAAGTGACGTAATAAAGACAGGAACTTTTTTATCAAGACAAATTGCCAGATGTTTTTGAGACCACGGATTTGCTTTTTGGACAATGATATTCACACCATAATTTCCAGTTTGTCCACTTCTGCCGGACATAAAATTGTTTAAATCGTCTAAAACACCTTCCAGTTCGCCATCATTTCTGAAATTTAAAGAAGGGAAACAGCCTAAAATTCCTGCTGAAACAGCTTCTTTAACCATAGGCACAGTGGTAACTAAAAACATTGGGGCCATTACCAACGGAAATCGGATGTTTAAGGCTTCAGTAAGGTTGTTTTTGAAATTCATTCCTGACGACAATTTAATTTACAAACCTAAGTTTAATTGTTGGTAAAAGTCATGTCATTTGTCCGGCTTTTACAATTGAAATTGTTAACAAACGCTGAATAAAAAAAATAGATTTTTCGCTCAGGAAAGGCTAAAAACTATAATTTGGCACAATATAGAGCCGCTCAATCGGGACCAATGAAATCCGGTCTCCGATTTTGTATTGATTATAACACATGGTCAACGTTACCCGAATATTTGACATTCCACGACGTCAAAAAGAAAAGTTCGCAAATAGTGAATCTTTATTAGGCAAGATCAATGGTGTCTGGAAAGCCTGGTCTACAAACGAATTTATTGAAGATGCAAATCTCGTTTCGAAAGGTCTCACCGAATTAGGAATTAAGAGAGGTGATGCTGTGGCAATGATTGCAGCAAATCGTCCTGAATGGAATATTCTCGACATTGGCATGCTCCAAGCAGGAATTGTGCATGTTCCTATTTATACCACATTGTCTGAAGCAGAAATTGCATTCATACTTAACGATTGTCAAGCCAAATTGGTATTTGCCGGAGATAAGGCTTTGTACGAAAAAGTTAATGCAGTTCGTTCAAAGATACCGTCGTTAATAAATATCTATACAATTGATCAGGTTTCAAATGCTCCTAACATCAGTGATATCCTTTCGAAAGGTAAAACTTCCACAATCGATGTAACTGAAATGATGAGCGTGATTGAACCCGGTGATGTAGCAACTATTTTGTATACCAGTGGAACAACCGGTACTCCGAAAGGAGTTATGCTTACTCACAATAATATCGTAAGTAATATTTTATCAAGCGAACATTTATGTCCGGTTGGTCCGGGTGACAGAGCGCTGAGTTTCTTGCCGCTGTGTCATAGTTATGAGCGAATGCTGACATACCTGTATATGTATATCGGTGTGTCAATCTATTATGCTGAAAGTATTGAAAAGATCGGTGATAATCTGAAAGAACTAAAACCTCAAGTATTTTCAACTGTTCCACGATTGCTTGAAAAAGTCTTTGATAAGATCGTCAATAAAGGAAAAGAACTTTCAGGAATCAAACACAAATTATTCTTCTGGGCACTTGATCTCGGATTGAAATATGAAAAAGATGGTAAGAATGGCGCATGGTATGAAATGCAGTTAAAACTTGCTAACAAATTAATTTTCTCCAAATGGCGTGAAGCTCTTGGTGGAAATGTAAGAGTGATCGTAAGCGGTGGTGCAGCGCTACAACCACGGTTGGCCAGAGTATTCTGGTCTGCAGGTATCAATGTTTTGGAAGGCTACGGACTGACAGAAACCTCGCCTGTTATCGCAGTAAATAATTTGGAACCAAGAGGTAGCGCATTCGGAACTGTTGGGCCTGTTATAAAGGGTGTTCAGGTTATGATTGCTGAAGACGGTGAAATTCTTTGCAAAGGTCCGAATGTTATGAAAGGCTACTACAATCGCCCTGACTTAACTGCTGAAGTGATTGATGCTGATGGTTGGTTTCATACCGGTGATATCGGTTGCTTTATTGAAGACCACTATCTGAAAATTACGGACAGGAAGAAAGAGATCTTCAAAACTTCAGGAGGAAAATATGTTGCACCGCAAGCTCTGGAAAATAAATTTAAAGAATCACAGTTCATTGAACAGATCATGGTACTGGGAGAAAACAGAAAATTCCCTTGTGCATTGATCATTCCTGATTTCGCTCATTTGAAGAGGTGGTGCGAAATTCATAACATCTCTTTTTCCGGCAATGCAGATCTTATCCATAAGCAAGAAGTAATTAATAGAATACAGAAAGAGGTCGATCAGTATAATTCTGACTTCGGACAAGCGGAGCAGATTAAGAAATTCTCTTTGTTGGCTAACGAATGGACAGTAGACAGCGGAGAGTTGACAGCTACATTGAAATTAAAGAGAAAGGTCATCAATGAAAAGTATAGTTCATTGGTAGAAAAAATGTACTCAGAGTAAATAATTCGTCCGACAACAACTTTATGAAAAGAAATATTAAAAAAGTAACCGTTCTGGGAAGTGGAATTATGGGAAGCAGAATTGCTTGCCATTTTGCTAACATTGGAACTGAAGTACTTTTACTTGATATCGCACCAAAAGAATTGAATGAAGAAGAAAAGAAAAAAGGATTAACTCTTGATTCTTCAATTGTAAAGAACCGAATTGTCAATACTGCACTTCAGTCTACACTAAAAGCAAATCCTTCACCGATCTATAAAAAATCATTTGCTTCAAGGATTCGCACAGGGAATTTTAGTGATAACATGAAAGACATTGCTTCAAGTGATTGGATCATTGAAGTAGTCATTGAAAATATTGATATCAAGAAATCCGTATTCACTGAAGTAGAAAAATACAGAAGACCGGGTACATTGATCACTTCAAATACATCGGGAATACCAATTCATCTGATGGCAGAAGGCAGAAGTGACGATTTTAAAAAACATTTCTGCGGGACACACTTTTTTAATCCGCCACGCTATCTGAGATTGCTGGAAATTATTCCAACAGCAGATACAGATCCGGAAGTGACATCGTTCCTTGAAAATTATGGGGATGTTTTTTTAGGTAAATCTACAGTGATCTGTAAGGATACACCCGCTTTCATTGCAAACAGGATCGGTGTTTACTCTATATTGTCTCTCTTGCATCTTGTAGAAAAAATGGGGCTTACGGTCGATGAGATCGACAAGCTTACAGGGCCGGTTCTTGGTCGCCCGAAATCGGCAACGTTCAGAACAACAGATGTAGTTGGTTTAGATACTTTGGTAAAAGTAGCCAACGATGTGTATGAACGTTGCCCGCACGATGAGTCCCGTGCATCTTTCAAATTGCCTGCATTCGTGCAGAAAATGGTTGAGAATAAATGGTTCGGTGATAAAACAAATCAGGGCTTTTATAAAAAAGTAAAAGGAGCAAACGGAAAGAGCGAGATCTTAACGCTTGATCTGAAAACATTTGAATATGTTCCGAAATCAAAAGTGAAGTTTGCTACTCTGGAGCAGACAAAAACGGTAGACAATTTCAAAGACAGAATTAATTTTTTTTTTAAAGGAAAAGATAAAGCCGGAGAATTTTACCGCGAATCATTCTGTTCTCTCTTTGCATATATCTCAAATAGAATTCCCGAAATTTCTGATGAACTTTACAAGATCGATGATGCTATCTGTGCCGGTTTCGGCTGGGAGACAGGTCCATTTCAGATCTGGGATATTCTTGGTGTAGCTGAAGTTGTTGCATTGATGGAGCAGTCAGGTCACAAACCTGCTAAATGGGTAAAAGAGTTTGTTTCAAAAAGGAATAAAAATTTCTATCAGTATAAAAACGGGCAGCACTACTATTATTCAACTGAGGGTACATACAAAGTAAAACCCGGATCAGAAAACTTTATTTTACTCGATGCAAATCGTGAAAAGATCGTTTGGAAAAATCAGGGTAGCACTTTAACTGATATTGGCGACGGTGTGTTGAATCTGGAATTTCATACTAAAATGAATACGATCGGTGGTGAAATTATTCAGGGGATGAACACTGCTATTGAAACTGCAGAAAAAGATTTCCGTGGATTGGTCATTGCCAATGAAGGTGCAAATTTTTCTGCCGGAGCAAATCTGGGAATGGTCTTTATGCTTGCAGTTGAGCAAGAGTTTGATGAGATCGATATGGCTATCAGAGCATTTCAAAATATGAACATGCGTGTCAGGTATAGCAGTATACCTGTTGTAGTAGCTCCTCATGCTTTAACGTTGGGCGGTGGCTGCGAAATGTCTTTGCACGCTGATAAAGTTGTTGCTTCTGCAGAGACATACATTGGAATGGTA
>JAYUWA010000184.1:0-6460 GCA_043753795.1 Bacteroidota bacterium
AGATTTTCCAAAAGAATGACATAAAAAAAGCCACCCATTGAGGTGGCTGTATTTTTTTAATCTCTATCGCTAACTTAATTACTCAATAGTATTTCACCGGCTGATCTTCAAATTTCAAAGATTTCTCTTTTGAATTTTCATCACGTAAAATCCGGCTATGAAGTGTGATCTTGTTATCAAATAAGAACCGGAAAAATAATTTTGTCCAGGATGTATGTGCTTTAAGATTATCATAAAATGCGGGCGCTGCCTTTTTTAATTCAGGTAATTTATTCCATGGAATGGATGGGAAATCATGATGCTCATTATGAAACCCTACATTAAAAGCTACATTATTAAAAAATCCATAATAGCTATATGTTTCCTGCTTTTCATCAAGTACTAAATAATGCTCCTGGATCCATCTTGCACCCAGTGGATGAAATCCTACAGAGAAAAAGAAACTGATCAACATAAATGCAAGTGCTTTCCATCCGAAGAAATAGATAATTGCAAAATCAAAAGCAAACTGGATGATCCAGTTGGTGATCACCCAACTGTCAATTGGCTTGATGTATTTCAATCTGAATGTCCGCTTAAGTTGAACAAAAGGAAACAACAACAACCAAAGTGCTTTGCTAAAGAAATTATTTCCGAGCAAACGTGCTTCCCAGAAATCCGGTAAATCAGCATCCAGCTCATGGTTTCCTTGATGAACATGATGCATTCTGTGATATCTTGTGAATGAAATTGCACTCGGTAAAACATGCGGTAAATTCGCAGTCATCGATGCAATGTAATTCGGAATTTTTCCTTTGAATAAAAGATTATGTGAACATTCATGGATCATTACAAACAAGGCATGATTTGCAAATGCTCCATAAGTATATGCTACAAGAAAAACAAGCCACCATGAACTATCCTTCAGCAAATAAGAGATCACAATCATTGAAACCACTATTCCCACAAGAGGAATAATTGTTAAAGGATTTTTACCAATTAAATTTCTGACTTGAGGGTACTGACTTAAGATCTGTTTGGTACGGGCCTTATGTGGTTCCGGTTCGGGAGAGTAACGAAACTTTGAAGTTGACATTTATAAAATTATTATTTTTTCCTTCTGTTGTTGTTGTTATTATTATTCTTCTTGTTCATCTGCTGACGAGTCTTCGGCTTCGGAACATGATTGTCGCGCTGCTTCTCTTTACTCAAAGCAAGAATCTCATTCGTATGATTCAGTCTGACTGTCTCATGAAGTTTCACTGCTCCTTCTGTTAGCTCTTCCATGTGTTTGAAGATCGTTGCATCATCAACCGTGTCTTTATTCCATGTCAGGTACGACATCTTCATAAAGTTTGCAAGGTTCTGAATGATCTGTTCTTTCTTCGGACTGTCTTCCAGATCTGTTACTTTTCTGATCATGTCTTCCATTACTTTACCGTAGTATTTGTAATGAATGTCGCTTGTCGGATAAGAAACGGGAAATGGTTTAGCTTGAACGATAGATTTTTCCGGAATTGGATAAGGACTATCCACGTCCAATTTAAAATCGGAGATAATAAAAAGATGATCCCACAATTTTTGTTTGTAATCAGTGATCTCGCGGACAGAAGGATTGAGCATTGCCATTGCATTAACAATAGTTACTGCAACTTTGTTTCTCTTCTCACTATCCTCGATAAGAATCGCTGCATCCACCATTTTCTGAATGCCTCTTCCGTATTCAGGAATTCTCAAATGATTTCTTTGAGTGTTATATTCAAGATGTTGAATATCTGTAAAAGTCTCAACTTCAGAAGTTGATGATTTTCTTTTTAATGCCATTTAAAATTTATTAGGATTAGTACGGACTAAAAAACGAAGATCCGTTGCGCCCGGCTTTAATTTGCCTGTCTGTGATGCAAATATAGATAATGGATTGATACTAGCCAACTATGCGTAATTTAGCGAATCTGAGCAGAAGTTGCTTATTTCCAAAGCCCGGAAAGAAAACTGTGGCTTTTCTGTCGCCCGGATTACCTTCTACAAGCATCACTTTTCCAAGACCGAACTTCACATGTTCAACTTCCATGCCTGCGGCCAGATTTGCAGTATCATCTCCTTCAAAGGCAGGTGCCTGGTCTGCTGTTACTGTATTTAACTTTTTCAGACTGCCGTTATTCAATTTCTGTTGAATGTCGAGCAATGTGGGCTTTGATCCTGATGATGTGGAAGAACGCTCCCATCTGTCAAAAGGCATTTCTTCTAATGCGAAATTATTTCTTGATTGTCGCGGGCTAGTTTCTTCGATAAACTTCGGATCTATTTCTTCTATAAACCGTGAAGGTTCGCAATTAATAAGGTTCCCCCATTTATACCGTGAGTTTGCAAAACTAATAGTCAGTTTTTTTTCTGCTCTGGTAATTGCAACATAAAACAAACGTCTTTCCTCTTCAAGATCTTCTCTTGAATCCATCGACATCTGGGAAGGGAATAAATTTTCTTCCAGACCCACAACATGTACCGCCGGAAATTCCAAGCCCTTGGCAGCATGAATGGTCATCAATGAAACTTTGTCATCGTTTCCTTCATCATCATCGTCAGCATCGGTCAGCAATGCAATGTCCTGCATGTATCTGTCAAGCGTTCTGATAGCAGAATCAGGATCCTGATTAACATCTTCATCGCCATCAGGAGTAATACTTCTGCCAGTATCGACAAACTCTTTGATACCATTCAGCAATTCCTGAATGTTCTCATAGCGACTTAACCCTTCAGGAGTTTTATCCTGATACAGATCGCGTAGCAAACCGGAAGATGTTGCAATAGTATTAGCAAGATCAAATGCATTGTCAGCTTTCAGTTTCACTTGAAAACTTCTGATCATTGTTACGAACTCATTTATCTTTCCATGTGTTCCGGAATTGAATGAACAAGGGTTTTTGAACGGATCAATAACAAGATCCCAGATACTTTTTTCATTTTCAGAAGCAGTAACGATCAGCTTTTCTATCGTCGTTTTTCCTATCCCTCTGGTTGGTACATTTATAATTCTCTTAAGTGCTTCTTCATCGTTTTGGTTGATGACCAAACGGAAATAAGCAAGTAAGTCTTTTATCTCTTTTCGTTTGTAGAAAGAAAGTCCGCCGTATATGCGGTATGGAATTCCCATCTTCCGCAAAGCTTCCTCCATTGAACGAGACTGTGCATTGGTCCGGTAAAGAATTGCAAAATCCTTATTGCTCCATTGTTGATGCATCCTTGTTTCAAAGATGGAATTTGCAACCATGACACCTTCTTCATTGTCGCTCAGCGCACGCATCAACTTTATTTTGTCGCCTTCAGCATTATGCGTCCAGACGTCTTTCTTAAGTTGATTTTTATTTTTTTCAATTACGCTATTCGCTGCATTAACAATAACTTTTGTTGAACGATAATTTTGTTCAAGTTTAAAGACTTTCAGATCCGGATAATCGCGTTGCAGGGAAAGTATATTCTGAATATTTGCACCACGGAATGCGTAGATTGACTGTGCATCATCGCCGACAACACACAGATTTTCATAAGCTGCTGCAAGTTTTTTTACAATAGAATACTGAGCGAAATTGGTATCCTGAAACTCATCTACTAAAATGTATTTGAATTTATGCTGATACTTATGAAGTACCTCAGGATATTTATTGATCAGTACCCAGACATTGAAAAGCAGGTCATCGAAATCCATTCCCGATGCTTTGAAGCATCGTTTTACGTAGAGCTCATACAGTTGTCCGAGTTTAGGCCGGCCTGAAGAATAATCCTCACCAACAAATTCAACATTCTTCTGATATTCACTCCACGAGTACAGATTATTTTTCGCTGATGAAATTCTGTTCAGAACAATATCAGGTTTATATAATTTGTCATCGAGACCTTGTTCCTTGATAATGTCTTTCAGCAAACTTTTTGCATCATCGGTATCATAGATCGTAAAGTTCGATGGATAACCAAGTTTTTGCGCTTCTATTCTGAGGATCTTCGCAAAGACAGCGTGAAATGTTCCCATCCACAAATTCTTTGCTTCGCTTCCGGTGATCTTTTCGATCCGGCCCCGCATTTCCTTGGAAGCTTTATTTGTAAAGGTGAGTGCAAGAATGTTAAAGGCATCTACCCCTTGATGTAAAAGATGTCCGATTCTATAAGTAAGCACTCTGGTTTTCCCGGATCCGGCGCCGGCAATGATCATCACCGGGCCGTCGGTATGGATTACCGCAGCTTGTTGGGCCTCATTAAGTTCTGCTAAATAATTATCTTTCATCCGGATCTGTGGAAAACACTATAAAAAAGCCGGTTTCAGCCGGCTAAATGTTTCTCAAAAATACCACTTTTCAGGCTTCAAATCGCACTTTGTTCAAATTCTTCCAAGAAAATATCTGCAACCTTAACAAAGTTGAGCCGAGGTTTTGTTTATTAACTTGAAAAGACGATATTTGCGTCCCTTTTTAAAACATCATCGGAGAATGGTGATCCACTAGGTCGGTGGAAAAGGGATTAAATAACCATCAAATAGAAGAAAAATGTCAGTAAAAATCAGATTATCACGTCATGGTAAGAAGCACAATGCTTACTATCATATTGTGGTAGCAGATGCTCGTGCTCCAAGGGATGGTAAGTTTATCGAAGTTATTGGTAACTACAACCCCAACACGAATCCTGCGACCATCAATCTCAACTCCGACAAAGCACTGGCTTGGCTAGGCAACGGAGCTCAGCCGACAGACACTTGTCGTGCAATCCTTTCTTACAAAGGAGTTCTTTTCCGTAACCACCTTCAAAAAGGAGTCGCAAAAGGAGTTCTTACTCAAGAGGCAGCAGATGCAAAATTTGTAGCCTGGGAAGAAGGAAAAGTAAACAAGATCGAAGAGAAAAAAGTTAATCTTTCGAGCAGCGCTAAAAAATCTATGGAAGATCGTTTAGTTGACGAGAAGAAAAAGAAAGAAGCGAAAGCAGAAGCTATTCGTATCAAAAATACCCCCCCACCGGTTGAAGAAGCAGCTCCTGTAGCTGAAGATTCAGCACCTGAAGCTCCGGCTGCAGAAGGTGAAGCTCCGGCAGAAGCATAAGCTTTTCCGGTATAACTTTAGAAATCCGTTTTGCAAATTGCAGAACGGATTTTTTATTTTACGCCCGTGAAATCAATCAAAATCAGCAAACTTTCAAGAGTCGGATTCATCAACCGGACGCATGGCTATAAAGGCAATTTAAATTGTGTTACAGATATTTCCCGACCCGAAAAATTGATCAAACTGGACTTCCTTTTTATAATGATCAATGGTTTGCCTGTTCCGTTTTGTATAGAAGAATTAGAAGTTAACGGCACAGATTTTTTTGTAAAACTGGAAGAGATCAATTCAGATGTCGAAGGCAAGAAATTCCTGGGCAAAGAACTTTTCGCAGAAAAAATGCGCGAAAAGAAATCGAATGTTCTAATGAGCTGGAAGGATGTTGAAGGCTATACAGCTACCGACGAATCGTTCGGCGAATTAGGAATCATTACAGAAGTAGCAGAGTATCCGATGCAATACATAGCTAAATGTATCATCAACGAAAAGGAAGTTCTTTTCCCCCTGAACGATGATGTAGTTACTGAAGTTGATGAAGACTTGAAGGTTGTTTATCTGGACCTTCCGGAAGGGTTGTTGGATATTTATCTGGCACTTTGATTTTTTTAAGTCAATCCCGTATTCAACAGTAAAATCTGCGGCTATTCTGCGTATTCTGCGCTCCTGATAGCTATCGGGATCTGCGGGAAATACACTTTCCTAACATTCATAGCTGAATTCAAGACATACAGTACCATTCACCAAAATAAAACTTTCGCATTTAAAAAAATTCTCCCTAAATTTAGGAAACAATTTTTCACCGCATCCAAGAATGTATGAGCGAAACGTCTTTTCGATTTAAACAATTTACAATTCATCAGGAAAAATGTGCGATGAAAGTAGGTACCGATGCCGTACTTCTCGGTTCGTGGGTACTTCCTGAAAATGCCAATCACATTCTTGATATTGGTTCAGGAACCGGAATCATTGCATTGATGTTAGCACAGAAATCAGAAGCTGAAATTGTTGCTATCGACATTGATGAAAATGCATATAATCAGACAAAAGAAAACTTCCGCATCTCACCATGGTTTTTCAGAATGTTTCCACATCATATTTCTTTACAGGAATTTGCAAAGGATAAAGTTCCCACTTACGATCTTATCGTTACCAATCCGCCTTACTTCCATCATGCATCAAAGCCAAATGTAGAAGCAAGAGTTCATGCGCGTCATAGCGAAGTGCTGACTTTTGATGAATTGATCGATGGTGCAATTAAATTACTATTGCCAAATGGACGTCTGTGTGTAATTCTTCCCTGCAAAGAAGGAATGGAATTTTTAGACAAAGCTCAAAAACGCGGCTTGTTTTGCAGAAATCTTTTACGTGTCCGAACACGTTCAGATAAATCTGAGAAAAGA
>JAYUWA010000185.1:0-2063 GCA_043753795.1 Bacteroidota bacterium
ACAAAAAGTGGGGGCTTGCTATAAATTTATACTGCGAACAGTTGATTTAAAATATAATTTTCAACTTAAATTGTAAAGTTTGATTTTTATCGGACAGTAATGCCTTTGACCTTTGAACTGATAAATAACTCAAGTACTCACAAAAAAAACACAACCCTTACCAAACCACCTGACCTTTGACCCTTGACCTTTGACCTTATCAAGCACTGCCAACTTTTGAACACCTGCCCATGAAAAGTCACGTTCCCAGGTAACCAACCAGACTCAGAATTCCCTACTTTTACACAAAAGGAATTCATTCATGAAATTAAAAGTAGGTATCGTTTTTGGCGGATTTTCGCGGGAAAGGGAAATTTCATTTGCAGGTGGACGAACTGTTTACGACAATTTAAATAAATCACTTTTTGAGGCTGTGCCGATCTTTGTTGACAGTTTCGGTAACTTTATTCTGCTCGACTGGCAATACATTTACAAAGGTAGCATCCGGGATTTTTATCCGCCGGTCGACAAACTCCCAAGTTCATCGAATGAATTTCAGATCTATGCTGAAAGCTTAGGCGAATTAAAACCGAATGAACAGGAAGCTTTAATTTCTTCAATCGGAAAAAAAATTCAACTCTCTGATCTGGCTAACATCATTGATTTTGCATTCTTATGTCTGCACGGTCCTTATGGTGAAGATGGTCGCATACAAGGTTTGTTTGAGTATCTAGGAATTCCTTATTCCGGTTCAGGAATTTTATCTTCTGCGATCGGAATAAATAAATCCGTTCAGAAAAAATTAATGGTCGCTTCGGGATTTGAAAGTCCTGCCTTCTTTTCTGTGGTAAAAGAAGACTTCAGTTCCGATAAAATATATACTCTATTCGACAGAGTAAAACGAGAGATAGGATTTCCATGTGTTGTAAAACCTGCCAATCAAGGTTCTTCGATTGGTGTTTCTATTTTGCAGAATGAATCCAAAGAAGAATTTGAAAAAGCATTACTGAATGCATTTTTTGTTAAAACGATTAATGCTGATGAATGGAAAGCTGTAAAAAATCAGACTGAATATATCCGTACGCTTACTGATATCCGTGAAGGTGTCGGAATTCCACTAACAATTATCGTTGGAAGTAAAAAAGAAACCGTACATCACCCCGAAGTTTTACTTGCGAAAATAGATGACGCTTTCAAAACAGGCGCTCAATCTATTTCTCTCGAAAGTCTGGATTCCGAAAGCGAAGTTCTGATCGAAGGATTTATCGAGGGAAAAGAATTTTCCGTTATCGTTATCCGTAATGAAGACTTCTCTCCGGTTGCCTTACCTCCTACTGAGATCAGAAAAGGAAAAGAACTTTTCGACTATAGAAGTAAATATTTACCGGGATTGTCGAGAAAAATTACTCCTATCAATTTGCCATATGAAAACATTCAGGAGATCAGAAAGGAATGCGAACGATTATTCTCTGCATTGAACTTTAATGTCTATGCACGGATTGATGGCTTCATTACTGCAGAAGGCAAAGTATTTCTCAATGACCCGAATACAACTTCCGGAATGATGCCGTCATCGTTTTTCTTTCATCAGGCTGCGGAGATAGGATTGAATCCATCACAATTTCTGACGTATATCATTCGTACGTCATTGCTTGAACGGACGCATGATATGCGTGACCGCAAGTTCATTTCAACATTATTGAAAGATCTGGATAAAGCAATTCTAAATCTGAAATCTGCTGAATCAACAAAGATCAGAGCAGCGGTCGTCATGGGTGGATATTCTTCTGAACGACATATTTCTGTTGAAAGCGGAAGAAATATTTACGAAAAACTTTCTTCGTCATCGAAGTATGCTCCTCTTCCTGTTTTCTTAACTGGAAATAACGATGAACATCAGATGTATCATATACCGGTCAATCTGATGCTGAAAGATAATGCCGATGACATTCGAGAAAAAGCAGAACATTTTTCTGTGCATGAAATCATAAAAGAAATCATGCATCTTTGTGAAGACATTACTACCAAGTATACAGATGCACAAAGTGTACTTCAGCCAAGAAAAATTTCTTACACCGATCTTG
>JAYUWA010000186.1:0-19478 GCA_043753795.1 Bacteroidota bacterium
ATTCCAACCCTTGATAAGAATACATTTAGCGCAAATGTATATCCGACAATTTCAAATGGAGTAACTAATGTTGACTTAAACTTAACTCAACAAGAAGATATTACAATAAAAGTTACTTCGATTTCAGGTAGAACTATCTGGTATGCAGAAAAAAACAAAATAGCAGCAGGACAATACTCAATTCAAATTAATCTTACTGAGAAAAATATTTCTCCGGGAATATATGTCGTTACAATTAATTCAAAAAACAAGTCGATTAATTCTAAATTAATTTACTCAAACCAGTAAATAATTAATAATGAATAGTTAATAATCAATAATGGCAGCCAGGAAAGTATCTTGTTTCCCGACTGCCAATATTAATTATTACTGTCCGATAAAAATCAAACCTCGGAAATTTAAATTCAAATTGCACCTTAAATCAACTGTTCGCAGAATAAATTTAAAGCAAGCCCCCACTTTCTGTTGACATACATCTTTTTAGATCAAAGATAAAGCAGTTCTTGTGCGTGGAGTCCACGCGCTGCGCGAAATCATTTGAAAAGTTGAATCAGGGATGTAACCAATAATCGAAGATTTCAAATGATTTGGTGCGCGTGGGGGCCTTTTTTTGTTTCTTTTTTTGGCCAAACAAAAAAAGAAAAATTGAAAGTACCGGCTTGAATTCAGGAAATTACTATCAAATGAAAATAGTTTTATCGGACAGTAGTAATTAGTAATTATTAATTACTTAAGTCTTGGTCGTCCCGGCCCCCGGGTTCCTTTTTTAGACGACGCTGCAGGCCGTCCGGGTTTTCTTCCGGCAACTTTTAATTTACCCGGAGTAACTTTTACTGATCCAACTGGACGACCACGACCTCTTTTTGGTCCGAACAGATTCTTATTCTTCATCAGCAAATTTAGTTTTGCCTCGATACTGCGCAGTGAGTCAACTAATTCTGTCATTCCTTCTACTAATGCACTTTTTGTTTTCGGTCTTGCCATTAAATTATTATTTTAAATATTACACAAAGGTACTTACATTTTTTCTTTAGTCTAAGACTAATCTAACTTACCTTAAAAACCCTTCGTCCCTTTGTAATTTTTGATTTAGCTTTATTTAAAAACAAGGGCAAAAAGTATACCTTCCTTCACAAAACGGACTGCGAATAACCTGGTGGAAGCTATTTACAATTTAGGTTAAATGTTGGTTTAGGCAGTATTCTATGTAAGATTTTTTCAATTCTATGTTTAAGACGTTGTAATAAAATATCACATTTTAACATTAATACAAGCTAGTGATTGTCCAGACTATAAGTTATTCTTCTTTATTCTTGTAAATTTTCAAAATTAAGCAACACATGACAAACCTTTTTAAATCAAGAAATTTTTGAACGACTGTAATCAAACTAGTTATTTTATCATAACACTTTAATAGAATGCTTGTAAATAGAGAATAAGAAAATAATTGGGTTTAAATAAACGCTTATACTTTAATCCGATTTCAATAATTAACAAACTAGATGAAATCAAATCGACCAAAAAGAATGAGACAAAGACGTGAAATTAAACTAAAGGCAACTTTCCGCCGTACAACATGGATTGCATCTGCTTTTGTGGGAGTTATAGCGATAGGGTTGACACTCATTTTCAATTTCACTGATAATGAAAAAGTTTATGCAGCAGTTAACGGAGAGTTTCGTTCAAAAGCATCCGGAAATTGGAATGCAATTACTACTTGGCAAAGATATAGTGGCGGCGCTTGGAACAATGCTACTGCTATACCGGTTATTACCGATAAAGCAATCACCATTTTATCTGGACATACTGTTACCGTTACAAGTGATGTGACAGCTGACCAAATTGTAGTTGATAACGGCGGTATACTTTCCATTGCTTCCGGCAAAAAGTTAATTCTGAACAACGGTAGCGGATGTGATCTCAGCATTAATGGTACTATCAAAAACGCAGGAGAAGTAAGTTTAAGTACAAGTGCATTTATGGAAGTAAATAGCACCGGTTTGTACCAGCATACCCATACTACAACAAAAGGTATTATACCTACATCAACCTGGAATGCAGGATCAACCTGTGAAATCATAGGTTATACAACAAACCCTGATGGACCTGATAATATGACACAATCTTTCTCAAATTTTAGTTGGAATTGTACATCGCAATTATCAGAAGTAAAACTTAAAGGAACATTGAAAACTGTAGTGAATAATCTCTCAATTAAATCCACTGGGTTAACCGGATCACTGACAATAAATGAAATTGATGGCTACATATTAAATGTCGGCGGGGATTTGACTGTGTCAGGAGGAAATATAAAATTCAATGATAGAATGAATGGCACACCAATACTAAATGTTGATGGTAATTTTACCTTAAGCGGCGGAACTTTTAATCTGGCCGGAAATGATAATTCAACAACGAATCTGAATGTGAAAGGTAACTGGAATCATAGTGTTGGCACCCTATCCGCAACCGGATCAGCTTCTGTTGCAGAAGTCAATTTTGTAAAATCGGGTTCACAAACATTTACTACCCTATTACAACTGACTTCAGGGAGTATTGATTATAACATTAACTCAGGCTCTACTCTAAAAATGGGAACAAGCATAATGTTGGGAAGAAATTTTTCCCTGAATGCAGGAGGAACATTAGAAATAGGTTCCTTAGTTGGCTTGATTGGAAATATTCAAGTTACAGGTACAAAAACATATAGTCCTGATGGAAGTTATACTTATTCCGGTGCGACCGGACAAGACTTGGGTTCTACGTCTGCACTTACTGCTAAAAATCTTACTATAAATAATGGTAGTACAACGACCCTTGCAACAGATGTGACAGTGTCCGGAATTCTAAATTTAGCAAACGGCAAAATAAATACCGGATCTAATACGATCTATCTGACAAATAATTCACCGGTAAGTTTGACAGGCTATTCGTCATCAAACTACATAATCGGTAATTTAAGCAGAGCGATCGCAAGTTCAGGAACTTATAATTTCCCCTTAGGAACCGCTACTAATTATGAATTAGCTAAACTCACATTAGTAAGCACAGTCGGAGTTTCAAGGGTGCTTGGAAGTTTCACTGCAACTAATCCGAATAATGATGGATATGGTTTAGATTCCATAAATGCAGATGGCGTTCAAATGAGTGAATTTCTTAATTATGGTTATTGGACTCTGACACCGAACTCTTCTTTAACATCAGGAACATTTACAGTTGAACTGAACCAAACAGGACACACTAATGCTATATTAGAGGGCAGTGTTATAACAATGGCTTCTCGACCTACTTCAACTTCTGCGTGGATAAACCGAGGTACGCATAATAATGCTTTTCAAGCAATCTCAGCCGCTAATGCTTCTGCTCAACGTTCAGGATTAAACACTTTCGGAATTTTTGTTATTGCTATTGGTGAATACGTGTCCTTTACTAATTCTTCCCTGATAAGTGGAACTGCGGGACAAGTCAATGCTGTTTACCTTTTCCCGCTAGTTGTACGTGGAGTTGATGCCTGGGTTAGAATAGTTAGTCTGAACAATGGTGCTACATTGGATGATATCGATGCTTCATCGGTTGGATATAAAACATCTTTTCAACCATTCATTAATTATCCGGCTAACAATACCTCCTATATAGAATGGCTTATCACTTTCAAAAAAACAGGAACAGCTACCGATACTACTCTTGATAAGGTAACTGCAACCGGAATTGATGTCGATGGTTCAAATAGTGATGGTAAAAACATCAGAGAATTCATTGAGGCCACTATGCCTACAAGCTATAACCTAGATCCTTATACAAACCTAACTGTTGCTAACAATTTTGGAAATTATCGTGCAATCGGTAGTAGTACTACAATATCCAATATTGACACTACAGCAAAGCAGGCAATGTTTGAATTGAATTATATCAATGTTAACACCTTGCTTTACAGAACAGGTGCTATTAACACATTTAACACAAGTGAAATCAGGCAAACATCTTTATTTTTCAAAGCATTCAACCTTTCGAATAAAAATATTGCATTACCAATTGAGTTGATTTCTTTCGACACAAAATTGAAGAACAATAATGTGATAATAACTTGGGCAACAGCAGCAGAAGTTAATAACGATTACTTTACTATAGAACGCTCTGTTGATGGTGAAACTTTTGAACCTCTATTCACTCAGCGTGGAGCAGGGAATTCTACCGTGACAATAGAATATGAAGCAAATGATCCTAATCCATTGGAAGGTTATTCTTACTATCGTTTAAAACAAACCGATTTCGATGGTAAGTTTTCATATAGTGATGTACAAACGATCAAGAATAAAGGCGGCAACGATATTGATGAAGAACAAATCAATATAACTGCTATTTCCCCAAATCCATTTACTGACGAATTTAAGATCGATTATATTTTAAAACAAAAAACAGAAGTTGAGATCAGTATGTATAGCACAAAAGGTGAATTGATCTTCAAAGAAATCACACTGGCTGACGATGGATATAACTCTTACACTTATATAGATTCTAAAGGTCTTACGAGCGGATACTATTTTGTCACTATTGCTTACAAAGATCAAAAAGTAACAAAGAAGATCGTTAAGAATTAAAGAAATTTTATCGGGAATCAACAACCCCTATGTACAACTATCTGAGAATTGAATGTATTTCAATTATTCAGATGGTTTTTTAATTAATAATTAATAATTGGGAGTTTTAGAACTTGGTTCAAATTACAATTCTCTAATTACTAACCTCTATTGTCCGATAGAAATCAACCTTTGTATTTTAAGTTGAAAATTATATCTTAAATTAACTGTTCGAATAATAAATTTATAGCATGCCCTACTTTTCGTTGACACCCATCATTTTTAATCAAAGATAGAGCAGATATTGTGCCTGGAGTCTTTGGGCGAAATCATTTGAAACAGACATGAATAAGCAAAACTATTTTCAAAAGATAATTTTATCGTTCAGTGCATATTATAAAAAACATTAGTGCCTTTTATAATGCTACTAAAATTATATAGTGTACCTTAGAAAACGAATGGGTCCTTTCAGGATGACAATTGTTGGCTTACTTATGTGCACAAGGGGAAAAAACGATGCGGGACCTTCGGCCCCGCATCGTTTTTTCCCCTTGTGCATTTTTGTTGGCGTGCATGGTCATCCTGAAAGGACCTTTTTGTTTTCTAAGGTACACAATTTCATTTTTGAATTAATATTTCAATTACTATCAATTAAAAATCAATTTTTTGCAGCTAGAATTTATTGTCCAACGAAATTGGTTTTACCGGACAGTAGTACTTAACAATTAATAATTAATAATTGTGTAGGATTCAAGGCTACAACGCATTTCACATAGTAGGGACATTATTCATTATTAATTATTAGGTTTTAGCCAATTATTCTTATGAGCTAATGAAATCACCTGTGCTCTCGAATTGACATGTAATTTGGTATAAATATTAGCAATGTGTTTCCGTACTGTGAGTGCACTAATTCCGGTTATCTCACCAATTCTTTTTGCATCATACCCATTGATCATGTGCTGCAGCATTTCGTGCTCACGTTCGGTAAGAAGATTTTCAATTTCAGATTTTTCTGTATTTACTATTTCATTTCTTTTTTCACTGAGTAAACGAAGTGCGTAACCATATTCTGCGCGTTCTCTTCCAGTTGAACGATTGTTGAAGTTGAACCATTCGGACTTTCCTTGATCGATTTAGTATTGGAAGAGATGGCAGCAGCATACGACCCCAGATTGTCGTGCAAGTCTGCAGCGATTCGTTTTCGTTCCGCTTCCTCCGCTTTCATAACTGCTTCCCGCGATAGAATTTTTTGTTCCTGTAGAAGATTGATATACTACAAATTGAGTATTGCTTCAATTCAAATGGTAAATCAAATTTGTCTTTGGTTAGTTTAAGTTCACACAGAAAATAATTACCACACTCGCAGACTAGTTTGGACCCATGAATTGCTGCCCGGTTCAACGTAGAAACAACTTTTGGAGAAAGAAGTTGTTTCTACCGGGCGCAGTCTTTTTTTTATCTGAGAAAAAAGCAGTAATCTTGCCTCCCGGTTTAGGGCAATGCAAGAAAAATCCTTAAGTATTTCCGGTTCTGTGAACTTTTCAACGCGAATTCAGGACTACATTCAACTGACGAAATTCAGATTGTCGAGTCTTGTCGTTTTTTCAGCAGCAATGGGTTATATCATTGCAATGGGCAATGACTTTAGCTGGCAAACTCTATTCTTGCTTTCTTCAGGTGGCTTTCTAGTTACCGGTTCTTCCAATGCTTTCAATCAGATCATTGAAAAAGATCTTGACAAGCTTATGGATAGGACAGCAAATCGGCCTCTACCGACTGGTAGAATGACCGTTCCAGAGGCTTATGCTGCAGCTATTGCTATGGGAATCAGTGGAATAGTTATTCTGTGGGTTTGGATCAATCCACTTTGCGGAATTCTAAGTTTGCTTTCACTGCTCCTTTACACACTGGTTTATACTCCTTCTAAAAGAATAACTCCTTTTTCGGTTCTGATCGGAGCTTTTCCCGGTGCATTCCCGCCATTGTTAGGATGGGTCGCCGGGAGAAATGAGATCGGAATGGAGGCACTTGTTCTTTATGCAATTCAGTTCATCTGGCAGTTCCCACACTTTTGGGCAATTGCCTGGGTGTTACATGATGATTATGCAAAGGCCGGTTTCAAAATGTTACCTACCGGTCAAGGCCGAACAAAAGGAGCTGCTTTCCAAACTTTAGTCTATTCGATTTGTCTGATACCTTTAGCAATCATGCCTATCGTATTCGGATTTACAGGAATCATTGCAACGATATTAATGGTAATAACAGGTATATTATTTACGCTTCAAGCCTTACGACTTTTTAACCAATGTGATTTGAAATCAGCACAACGGTTAATGTTTGGATCGTTTATCTATTTGCCTGTAGTTCAGATAATTTGGATGTTAAATAAGATATTATAAATGGTCATGGCTCAGGAAATCCAACTAAACGAACCGTCAGAAGCGGAAATAAAAAGAAAAGCTCTAAAAGCTTTACTATGGTTTGGAATTGTAAGTATAGTAATGCTCTTTGCCGGATTAACTTCGGCTTATTTAGTACGTCAAGGTGAAGGTAAATGGGTGGAATTCTCGATTCCTTCTATGTTCAGCATCAGTACATTACTTATTATTCTGAGCAGTGTTTCTATGCAATGGGCAGTAAGTTCTGCGAAGAAGGGTAATACCAAACAAATCCGTACAGGATTGTTGATCACATTGTTACTTGGTATTGGCTTTACCTTGACTCAGTATCTCGGTTGGTCAGATCTATATAAGAGCGGTATTGTTTTGACCGGAACTGTTAGCGATATTAAAACCGACTTTAACTATATTCCTTCCGGTAAGGAAACTCTTGCAGAAGCAGGGGCTGTAGGAAATGTGGCTGGCTCATTTTTATATGTGATAACCGGATTACACGTTCTTCACTTACTGGCGGGTATAATCTCATTAATTATTGTATTTTCGCGCGCAACGAAAGGCAAATACACTGCAGAAAATCACAACGGCTTGAGTATGTGTGCGATTTACTGGCATTTCCTCGACGGACTGTGGGTGTATTTATTTTTCTTTTTACTTTACATCCGATAAAAGTAACTACAACAGAAAATCACGTATAAAACCACAATTAACCAACACGAATTTCATGGCAAACCATTCTACAGCAACATCTCCTTCTAAGTCAGTGTGGGGCGGCGATGTTTCTCCGTTTAAGGTAAGCTGGGGAAAATTATTCATGTGGATATTTCTTGTATCCGATGCATTTACATTCTCAAGTTTACTGATTGCTTACGGTACAATGCGTCACCGTTTCCCGGAGATCTGGCCACTTCCTAATGAAGTGTTCACACATTTCCCATTTGTACACGGACATATGCCGTTAGCTTTCGTTGGTTTGATGACCTTCATTCTAATCATGTCGTCGGTAACAATGGTGCTTGCAGTCGATGCCGGACATAAATTGAAAAAGAAGGCAGTGGAAAAATGGTTGATACTAACAATCATCGGTGGTTTTATGTTCCTTGGATCTCAGGCATGGGAGTGGTATCATTTCATTCATGGTTCTGAAAAAGGTGCATATATATTAGCGGATGGACGTTTCGGAAGAACAGATGATCTCGAGCCCGGAGTTTTAAAATTCCGCGACGGTACAAGAGTGGAGGGTGCAGAAGCAACTGAGTTGATATCCACTTCAACTAAAAATATTGTCGGTGCCAACCTTACAGAAAACGAATATGGAAACACACCACTATTCGCAAACTTCTTTTTCTTCATCACAGGCTTTCACGGATTCCACGTATTCTCCGGAGTTCTCATTAATATCATAACATTGGCTCTAGTCTCATCAGGGTTCAATGAACGTAAAAAGGATTACGAACTGGTTGAAAAAGTCGGGCTCTACTGGCATTTTGTCGATCTGGTTTGGGTATTCGTATTTACTTTCTTCTACCTCGTTTAATTCTAAAAAAAGATTTCTATGTCAGCAAATCACGAACAATCACACGCCGCAGACCATGGTCATGAAGGCGGATTAAGTACAAAAACGATCTGGAAAGTATTCTGGATCCTTCTTGGTGTGACTATTTTTGAAGTAGCAATTTCATTCACCGGAATTCCTAAAGAAGTTCTTTTATGGACATTCATTACCCTTACAATTGTGAAAGCATATTACATTGTAGGCTACTTCATGCATTTAAAATATGAAGCAGTACCTATGAAGTGGTCACTGCTCTTACCATTTATCCTGATTGTATACCTTATTTTCATAGCAATCTATGAAGGGACAGCTTTGGGATTAACTCCTTATTAATTCGAAATGAAAAATCAATTCTGGAAAAGGTTAATAATTCCATTTCTGATTTTACTTTTCCCGGTAGCATTATGGCTGGTATTAGTTACCGGCCGTAATCATTTTAAGACATTGCCAATTCTGGGACCAATCGAAGTCAATGCCGCCGGAGATACTACTTTTCATACCATTCCGGAATTTGCTTTTACAAATCAGAATGGTGAAACAGTTGGTTCAAAGAATGTAGATAATCAGATCTATGTAGCGAACTTCTTTTTCTCAACTTGTGAAACTGTTTGTCCGAAGATGAATGAACAAATGGGAAAAGTTCAATATGCTTTCAAAGAAAATCAAAATTTTCATATACTTTCTTTCACCGTGGATCCGGAAACAGATTCAGTACCTGTTCTCGCTGCCTATGCAGAAAGGATGCGGGCGAATAATTCAAGATGGTGGTTTCTTACGGGTGATAAAGAGAAGATCTATTCTGTAGCAAGAGAAGGATTTCTTGTGCCTGCAGCTCAAAGAACGGAAGAGAATGATTTTTTTCATTCGCAGGACATCTTACTCATAGATAAACAAAAACGAATTCGTGGTGTTTATGATGGAACAGAACCGAATGAAATCGATTCTCTCATCGATCACACTAAATTATTATTGGAAGAATACCGGTTAAAAAAATAAACTCATTGGCAAATCTCACTGCAAACGATTCATTTTACAAACGACTGATCTATATAATTTCAATCGTTGTATTCTTATTGATATTCATTTTGTCAATTTTGCCCAAACAGAGTGACATTCCATCATGGGTTGCGATCTTGCCAAAGCTGAATGCCGTGCTGAACGGAACTACAACGTTGTTGTTGATCATGTCGCTCTATTTTATCAAACGGAAAAATATTGCAATGCACAAAAAGCTCAATATAACAGCTTGTGTAATATCAACCGTTTTCCTGCTTTCTTATGTTGCATTTCATGCATTTGGTGTAGAAACCAGATTTCCGGCCGACAACCCATTACGACCGCTATATCTGACAATTCTCATTTCTCATATTATTCTAGCAGCCTTTGTATTGCCTCTGGTATTGCTATCTTTGTACCGCGGATTAACAAATCAGATAAGTAGTCACAAAAAGATCACACGCTGGGCTTATCCAATCTGGTTGTACGTTACTACAACCGGGGTTATAGTTTATCTGATGATCTCTCCATATTATAAATTCTAATTATGTTTCAGAAATGAAAAAATTCATAGTCCTCCTTATATTGATTCTCGGCTCTTTCTCCGTCGACACTTTTGCCCAATGTGCCATGTGTCGTCGCGTCGCTGAAACAAGTCACGAAGCCCATGAAAACAAATCCGGTGGTGGATTGAATACGGGTATCATGTACCTGCTTGCTATACCTTATGTCCTTGCTGGAATTGGGATCTATGCTTATGTCCGTAAACGGAAGGCGTAATTGATTTTTTTATTACCGATATTTGATCCCTCTGGGATCGCATTTACATTGAATCTTTTTTTTTGCTACCGATATACGATCCCTCTGGGATCACATTGAACGTCAATTTTATTCTGCCACATAAAATCGGTCCAAGATAATCTAGACCGTATGACCGCATCGCGGTCACATATCGGTAGAAAAAAATAGATCAATTCCAATGACCGCATCGCGGTCACATATCGGTTTCAAGGTCACATATCGGTGTTTTTGAAAATAGATCATTTCCCCTATTATATGAAACAGAAATCTACTATGGTCTTTTTATTATTGTAAAAAAAATCATGAGCAATACATACACACAGATACATATACAAATAATTTTTGCAGTTAAAGGCAGACAAAGTTTAATTCCGTTTTCCTTCGAGGATGAGTTATATAAATACATCACCGGGATCGTGCAAAATAAAAATCAAAAGATGCTTGCGATTAATGGTATGCCTGATCATATTCATTTTTTTATCGGATTAAGACCCGACTGTACTATTTCAGACCTTGTTCGAGAAGTAAAAAAAGCTTCAAACAAATTCGTAAACGAAAAATTGAACATGGGAGGAGAGTTTGCTTGGCAAGGAGGTTTTGGTGCTTTTTCGTATTGTCGTTCGGAGGGCCAAACGGTTATAAACTATATCAAAAATCAGAAGAAGCATCATCTCACTGAAAAATTTGAGCAAGAGTATATTGCATTTCTTAAGGAATTTGAAATTGATTACATACCAGAGTATCTTTTCGATTGGATTGACTATAAAATGAACGATTAGCTACTATTCTTAGAATTCTCCATTTCGTTGCGGAGGTGGGTCTAATCAAGTCTAATAAGTGATTTTCTTAACTATAACATATGTATACAGGTTAATTTATCAAATTTATGACTTTTACCACCCTGATTTCGACCCAACTCGTTGCACTTTTCCCAAATCCGGTCACCTTTGACCCCATTCAGAAATTCCCTACTTTTGCCCCATGTTATACAATAAGTACGATAAGGAAATCCTTAGGGAAAAGCTTATGGCGGAGGACTTCCCCCGGACCACGCTTTCTTTCTATCGGTATGTGATCTTAGAAAATGTAAATGAAATACGCGATTCTCTTTACAAAGAATTTCATGCACTTCAGGTATTTGGCCGAATTTATATTGCGCGTGAAGGGATAAATGCGCAGATTTCTGTTCCTACTCATAATTTCGAAAAATTCGTTAGCGATCTGTATACCCATCCTGAGTTTTCAAATGTTGACATCAAGATCGCTGTTGAAGATGATGGAAAATCTTTTTATAAGCTTATTGTAAGAGTTCGAAGCAAGATCGTTGCTGATGGCTTAGCGGATGATGCATTCGATGTAACAAATGTCGGAAATCATCTCAACGCAAAACAATTCAACGAAGCAATGCAATTGCCGGAAACGATCGTCGTGGATCTACGGAATCATTACGAAAGTGAAGTGGGACATTTCAAAGGTGCAATTCTTCCTGATGCTGATACATTCCGTGATGAACTTCCAATGGTCATTGATATGCTTAAAGATAAGAAGGATAAAAAGATCTTACTTTATTGCACTGGTGGTATTCGGTGTGAAAAAGCAAGTGCTTTCTTAAAGCATGAAGGCTTTGAAGATGTGAATCAGTTGAATGGTGGTATCATTCATTATGCCCGTCAGGTAAAAGCAGAAGGTCTCGAGTCAAAATTCATCGGAAAGAATTTCGTATTCGATGATCGTATGGGTGAGCGGATCACAGAAGATATCGTCAGCTCTTGTCACCAATGTGGTCAGCCTTGCGATACTCATGTGAATTGTGCAAACGACGATTGCCATTTGCTATTCATTCAATGTAATAAGTGTGCAGAAAAAATGAATGGATGTTGTACGCCTGCTTGCAAAGAGATCTCTCTAATGCCAATTGAAAGTCAACGCGAACTCCGTAAAGGAAAGAAAAAAGATAACGCACACTCTGTTTACAAAAGCAGACTCCGTCCCAATCTTCGTGAATATCTTGATCAGAATAATATTCAGTTATCAGTCTCACAATAAAACACGCTCGCATGAAAAAAACTCTACTCTCCTTTTTATTTTGTTTGTCAATCTCCTTGTTTGTAAATCAATCAAGCGCACAAACAATATTGTATACTGAAGATTTTTCTTCAGAAACACTTCCTAGCGGTTGGACCAACGACAGTTTAGGATTCACTCCAATGAATGTATGGTTGTTTACGAACCCTTATATGAACGGAATTTCAGGGGCAGGTTTCGATACCAGCTATGCTATTTTTGACAGTGATGAAAGTAGCATCGACGATGATATTGATGAATATGCATCTTTGACAACAGGCGATATTGATATCTCGACAGCAACAGGTGCAGTTTTCCTGGAAATGGATGAACAATATCGTCCCCTGAGCGGACCAAATACAGGCGGTTCTTCAAGAAGAATCGAGATCAGTACAAATTCAGGTTCGTCTTGGTCAACAATCATCTACGATTCTAATGCTGTCGGTTACCCTGATACTATGAATGCGGCGCATACGCAATATGCTCTTCCAACAAGTGGTGCTGCGAATGTTCGTGTACGTTTTACCTGGACCGGATCATGGGATTGGTGGTGGGCAATTGATAATGTGCAGATCATCGACTATCCGTTAACTTGTAACACTACTCCAAATGGTGGTACAGCAGGCTCATCATTTACATCAGTATGTGCTTTCAATGTAATTGATCTTACTGTTATCGGTGCTGATAGTGTTACCGGAACAACTTTTCAATGGCAGGTTTCAACTGATAATGTAAACTGGACAGACATCTCGGGGGCAACTTCAACCATAGCTAGTGTTACAGGTCAATCAGTTGCTTCTTATTATCGTCTCAAAGTTAGCTGTGGTGGGTTTGATGGATATTCTACCGTAGTGACTATGGCGCAAAACCCTCCATTAGATTGCTATTGCATTCCGATTTATACATTTGGTTGTGATGCTTTGGGAAAGGTTTCAATTAATACTTTACTGAATGAAAGCATGATCTGCGATGGAACATTCCCAGAAAATTATACACTGTTTCCTGACACAGGTAGTCTTACAACTGATCTTGGTACCGGTGATTATTATGATGTGACAATAGCTTCCGGAATAGGAACAGGAACTCATGGTGCAGGGGTCTGGTTTGATTTTAATGCAGACGGCGATTTTCAGGATGCGGGTGAATTCACTAATATCAGTGATTCGATTCCTGAGAATTCAGGAGACTTTATTATGAATTTAAATATTCCGGCTACTGCTGTCCTGGGACCAACTAGAATGCGTGTACGTTATATCTACAATGCTCCTGCTATTTCTACCAGCGATTGTTCCGACCAAAGTTTTGGTGAGACGGAAGACTATAAAGTGAATATTGTTTTAGGAACTGGTATAAAAGATAATCCATTGCAGGCAATCAAGGTTTACCCTGTTCCAGCAAACGACAGATTGTTTATACAATCACCGGTTCTGGGTGCAATGCAGATCATTCTGCTTGATCAAACAGGTCGCATCTGCCGTACTATGAATTCAACAACCAATTCTACAGAAATGAATGTTTCTGATCTTTCATCAGGCATCTATTTCCTTCGATTTGAAACAGAAAAGAATACGATCACAAAAAAAGTAATACTTAATTGATGGTAATTGCAGATTGAATCAATCTGTTTATTACTTTTGCATATCGTTCTTTTAAAAAATACTCATTCGCCGGTGGCGGATACGCTTATCAAGAAAGGTGGAGGGATTGCGCCCTGTGAAACCTTGGCAACCCTTATTCGCCGCGGTGAATAGAAGGTGCCAACTCGCTCTTCCCAAAAGGAAGTCAGATAAGTCAGAATCGATTTGTAAAATAAATTATTATATAAAATCTCCTCTGACTTGTCGGGGGAGATTTTTTTTTGATAGGAATTTGTTCAATGTTCAGTGCAAACTTAATTTGTTCAAAGTTCAAAGTTCAAGGTTCAAAGTTGCCCAACTTTGAACCTTGAACGTTGAACTTTGAACAAAAAAACTTATAAGTAAATGAATCAACCTTGGTCTATTAAAGAAGAACTTAAAAACCGAATCCTCATAATCGACGGAGCAATGGGTACAATGATCCAACGCTATCGTCTTGAAGAAAATGATTTTCGTGGAAAAAGGTTTGCAGATTTCTCGCACTTACTGAAAGGTAACAATGATCTTCTATCGATCACACAGCCGCAGATCATTGAAGAAATTCATTTGCAATATCTGAAAGCCGGTGCAGATATTATTGAGACAAATACGTTCAGTGCACAGCGTATTTCTATGGCTGATTATAACCTGGAAGATATTTCTTATGAACTGAATTTTGAATCGGCAAAAATTGCAAAAGCAGCAGTAGCGAAGTATACTTTAGAAACAGGTGATTCCAAAAAATGGGTTGCCGGTGCTGTTGGTCCGACAAACAGAACATTGACACTTTCTCCGGATGTAAATAATCCTGCCTTCAGAGCCGTGACATTTGATCAGGTTGCAGAAGCATACGTTGAGCAGATAAGAGGTTTGGTTGATGGAGGTGTTGATATTATTCTGATCGAAACAATTTTCGATACAATGAATGCTAAAGCAGCGCTGTTTGCTGTACAGCAGGTTTTCGAAGAGAATAATATCTCTTTGCCTATAATGATCTCGGGAACGATAACAGATGCCAGTGGGAGAACTCTTTCAGGACAAACAGTGGAAGCGTTTCTGAATTCCGTATCGCACATGGATCTTTTAAGCATCGGATTGAATTGTGCTTTAGGCGCAAAAGAAATGCGACCATACATTGAAGAACTTTCTGTGAAAGCTCCGTTCTATGTTAGCGCATATCCGAATGCCGGATTGCCAAATCAGTTTGGAGAATATGATGAGACTCCTGAACACATGGGACATCATATGAGCGATTTTCTAAGTCATGGCTTTCTCAATATTGCCGGCGGTTGTTGCGGAACAACTCCTGAACATATTGCGCACATTGCAAAACTTGCATCAACAATACAACCAAGACAGATTCCAAGTGTTGAACCGTATTTGCGCATCAGCGGACTGGAAGCAGTAACTCTTCGTCCTGAATCGAACTTTATGAATGTCGGTGAGAGGACAAATGTGACGGGCTCAAAGAAATTTTTACGACTCATCAAAGAAGAGCAATACGAAGAAGCATTGTCAGTTGCACGGGAGCAAACAGAAGGCGGTGCACAGGTTATCGATATCAATATGGATGAAGGTATGTTGGATGCTCACTATGCAATGACAACTTACCTCAACTACATTGCCTCTGAACCGGATATTGCCAAACTTCCGATCATGATCGATTCATCAAAGTTTCCGGTGATCGAAACAGCTTTAAAATGTACACAAGGAAAATCTGTTGTCAATTCAATTTCACTGAAGGAAGGAGAAAAAGAATTTTTAAGGCAAGCGAAAATTGTTCGCCGCTATGGTGCTGCTGTGATCGTTATGGCATTTGATGAAAATGGACAAGCAGATACACTTCCTCGTAGAATAGAGATCTGTGAACGTGCGTATAAATTGCTTACGGAAAAAATAAACTTTCCACCACAGGATATAATTTTCGATCCAAATATTTTTCCTGTTGCAACAGGAATGGATGAGCACAGAAAAAATGCCATCGATTATTTTGAAGCTACAAAATGGATCAAGAAAAACTTACCATTTGCAAAAGTCAGCGGTGGTGTAAGTAATGTGTCGTTTTCATTCAGAGGAAATGATGTAGTCCGGGAAGCGATTCACTCTGCATTTTTATATCATGGTGTAAAGGCCGGAATGGATATGGGAATCGTTAACCCAAGCCAACTTCAGGTTTATGATGATATTCCTGCTGACCTGCTTAAAGCTGTTGAAGATGTTCTCTTTGATAGAAATGATGAAGCAACAGAAAAATTGATTTCAATAGCTGAGTCACTCAAAGGTAAAGTGAATGTAAAAGAAGAAAAAGATGAGGCATGGCGTAGAGAACCTGTAGAAAAACGGCTTACCCATGCATTGGTCAAAGGCATCACAGATTATATCGAAGCTGATCTTGAAGAGGCAAGGACTAAATATGAAAAAACACTCCATATTATAGAAGGACCTTTGATGGATGGAATGAATGTAGTCGGAGATCTGTTTGGTGAAGGAAAAATGTTTTTACCTCAAGTTGTGAAAAGTGCTCGCGTAATGAAGAAAGGAGTTGCGTATCTGACGCCTTATCTGGAAGCTGAGAAAACTGAAAAGCAAAGCAAAGCCGGAAAGGTTCTGCTTGCAACAGTAAAAGGTGATGTTCATGATATCGGAAAAAATATTGTCGGAGTAGTACTTGCATGTAATAACTACGATATTGTAGATCTTGGCGTAATGGTGCCAGCAGAAAAAATCCTTGAAGCAGCACGTAGAGAAAATGTTGATGTGATCGGCTTAAGTGGGTTAATTACTCCAAGTCTCGATGAAATGGTACATGTTGCAAAAGAATTACAACGCGAAAATTTTACTATTCCATTGATGATCGGTGGTGCAACAACATCAAAAGTTCATACTGCTGTGAAGATCGAACAGAATTATTCAAATCCTGTAATTCATGTCAACGATGCATCGAAATCTGTAACTGTTGTTTCTAATTTACTTTCAAAAGGATTACGAGAGCAATTTGTTAAGAATAATTCAGAAGAG
Source organism: Bacteroidota bacterium (assembly GCA_043753795.1). Taxonomy (GTDB): domain Bacteria; phylum Bacteroidota; class Bacteroidia; order AKYH767-A; family 2013-40CM-41-45; genus JADKIH01. The sequence continues at coordinate 17,027 of JAYUWA010000186.1, forward strand.
AATGCTAGACTTCGCGAATACCACATCAATGCAAGAGCGAAAGCGGATATCCTGTCGCTCGAAAATGCGCGGGAAAATAAATTCAAGATCGATTGGAATACAACAGAAATAATTGCTCCTGAATTGTTGGGAACAAAAATATTTCATGACTATCCGATTGAAGAAATTGCACAGTATATCGACTGGACTCCGTTCTTTATAAGCTGGGAAATGAAAGGTTCTTATCCAAAGATCCTGAAAGATCCGATCAGAGGTGAAGAAGCATCAAAACTTTTCAATGATGCACAAAAAATGTTGAAGCAGATCATCAATGAAAAATGGATTTCTGCCAGTGCAGTAGTCGGCATATTTCCGGCTCTGGCAACCGGCGACGACATTGATTTATTTGATCATGATGGCACGAAACCGATCGCAAAATTTCATACTCTGCGTCAACAAAGCAGAAAGGCAGATGGGTTTGCAAATGTTGCTTTAGCAGATTTTATAAAACCTAAGTCGCTGGTTTTAGCCGAGCAAAAATCAACTTCGAAGTCTCCTTCCGTTGCTACAGCACCTGAAACTGATTTCATCGGAGCATTCGCTCTTACTACCGGGATCGGTATGGAGAAATGGATTGAAAAATTTGAAAAAGACCACGACGATTATTCTTCCATTATGCTGAAAGCACTTGCTGATCGTTTAGCTGAAGCATTTGCAGAATTGATGCATGCTAAAGTTCGTCGCGAATTATGGGGCTATGCTTCAAATGAAACACTCAGCAATGAAGAATTGATAAAAGAGAAATACAAAGGCATTCGTCCTGCTCCCGGTTATCCGGCACAACCTGATCATACGGAAAAGATCACGATCTGGAAATTACTGGACGTAGAAAAGAATACCGGTATGACTCTTACAGAGAGCCTTGCAATGTATCCGACTTCTTCTGTGAGCGGATTGTATTTTGCAAATCCGGAATCGCATTACTTTGGATTGGGTAAGATCGCTAAAGATCAGGTCAATGATTATGCTACACGAAAAGGCGAAAAAGCGGAGGTTATTGAACGCTGGCTTGGAAGTGTCATTCATTGATCTATTGGTAAAAGAACCTGATAAAACATTTGAAGAGTATTTTTATCAGGATTCAGAAATCGGACGTGTTCAAGAGACCAAAGCAGAATAAAGTCTCTGCCCGGAAAATGATGTTTTATGTTTATTTTGCTTTTATCCGGAATTTTCTAATTTGTTCCTAAACTGCTTTACTACTTAACATACCGATTGTTAATCTTATTATTCTTCGATTGAGTTATTTAGACTTTTCAATCTTAATTTTAACCCTTATGAATGAAATCTCGAAAAAGAAGAAAAGCTATCGTATTACGGAGGAACTTTTCATTTATTTGGAAGACTTTGGACGTATCGAAGAACTTCCTTTCGTTTATCAGGATCTGTTGCGTTATAACTATTCAATTCAGCTTTCGAATAAAGCAGGACAAGACACCTTTTGGGAAACCGTTTTCTATACTCCTCAGGAAACCGAAGAACTGAATCGAAGATTGGTGATGACCTATGCCATGATGAAGGTGGAAGGTAATATGTCATTAATGGAGCATTTATATGTTGACAGAATCGATTATTGCCCTTTTGGAAACTCGAGACCATTCAGGATAAGAATTAAAAATCAGTATAACGACAACTACGATTACTTCTATGTAAAACTAGCTGATGCTTCACGTGTTTACGGTTTGGAATTTGAAGACATTCTCTCTCCTAACCGCATCAATTACATGGTCAATGCAGATACGTTGGTTGAAGAACATATTATCGGTATTCCGGGCGATCAGTTTATTCAGAATAATCTTCGTGACCTTACTGTTAACCATACCCGTCTTGCAAAAGAATTTATAAAATTCAACGAGCGATGTTTTGTCAGATTGCTGGGCGATATGCGGTCATATAACTTCGTTATTGATATGACAGCAGACTTTGATGATACACAGTTTCGTTTTCGCGCAATAGATTTCGATCAGCAATGCTATGAAGGAAAACGAACAATGTACCTGCCGCAATTTTTCAAAGAAAACAATCCCTATGTAGATCTTTGCGTTAAGTACATGAATAAGGAAACAATTCTCCAGTATCAACTTGAAGAACGTTCTCTTATTTCGCGCAGAATGAAAACTGCACGCTTCCGTTTAGCATCTTTATTGGAAGTAATGGAAGGCGATGAGATCAGTCAAAAGGATAAGGTCATGCAATTGCGTGACGAACTTGCCATCCACTACAAATCAGACCGCTTTAAAAAATGTAAAAGTATGGGGCAGATAATGAAAGTGAGTCTGGATATGATTTCGCTTCACTGAAAGTTCGTATTTCGTAAATCGAGATTCGTAATTCGAATCGCTGAATTTGAGGTTTATGATTTTGAAACGACCATTTAGTTTATTGAAAAACAATATATTAGAGTAAGAATTTT
>JAYUWA010000187.1:0-6440 GCA_043753795.1 Bacteroidota bacterium
CCAGTTATTACTTCGCTGCTCAAATATCGCATACTTCTCTTCATTGTTAATTGCCTTTGCAAATGTTGCTATGCAATGATCGTCATAAGCGTATTCAAGGGTCTTGGAAACAGATTCTGATTCATCTAAAACATCAAGGTAACCATGATCCATGTATGCATCTAATCCATAACGGCTTTTTGTTGTAGCACTTTTTATCATTGCTGCAAGAGCATATTCCGTATCAAACTCTTTGATCCCTTTTGCATAAGCATCAGCGATCACACTAACAGAATGATATCCGATCATACACTCTGTTTCATTAGATGCAAGTTCCCAAACAGGTAACATTCCTGCATGTTCATATTGTTCTAAAAATCCGCGTATAAAATCAAGTGAACGCTTCTGATCTATAATGGTCATCAATGGATGCCAAGCACGGAAAGTATCCCACAGTGAAAAAACAGTGTAATAATTAGTTGCTGTCTTATGAACCTTCCCATCTCGCCCACGATAACGCCCATCGACATCGTTAAAAATATTAGGCACTACCATGCAATGATAAAGTGCTGTGTAAAAGATCTTCAGCTTTTCACTGTCATCACTTATAACTTCAATTTTCCCCAACTCTTTGTTCCATGAAGAAACAGCAGCTTGCTTAACCAGAGAAAAGTCCCAGTACTTATTTTCTGCTTTCATGTTCTTCTTTGCACCATCAACGCTTACAGATGACAGCGCTACTTTTACCATCAATTGTTTATCCCCATTCAAACGAAATCGAAACGAACCAAAGACATTACCGGAATAAGCAGTAATTTTCTTTTCGTCAATGGCAGTTACCATTGAATCATACTTTATCAGTTCAGGAGTAATTGGTTCTGAAAACTCCATATAAAAATAGATCAGTTGATCAGTTGCCCACGCTGAACTTCTTCTGAACCCAGCAAGATGCGTTGCATCGATCTGATAAAGTTGCGCATCAATAACTTTGTCCCGATGACGCAGATCAATAAAAATTCCTGCACTATCATTCGCATTTCTGTATGTGTATGAATGAAAACCTGTCCGCTCAGTAACTGTGAGTTCAACATCAACCTTCGGCTCCTGCAAGTAAACAGAATAATACCCGACACTTGCTTTTTCCTGTGAATGCGAAAAACGTGAGGATATTTTTTTCGACGGATCAAATGCCGTGTTGAGAGGAAACAAAAGTATATCGCCATAGTCATTTACTCCGGTTCCACTTAAATGGGTATGTGAAAAACCATAGATCAGACTGTCATCGTAGTGATATCCGCCACATGCATCCCAGCTTGCATCGATCCGGGTATCAGGACTAAGTTGAACCATTCCAAAGGGCACGGTAGCTCCGGGATAAGTATGGCCATGACCGCCGGTACCTATGAATGGATTTACAAATGATGCCGGTCCGGGCTGAGCGAAAACTGAATTCGCAAGTATGATTAGCGACGCAATAAACTTAAACTTCACCTTCTGAGAATTTATAAAGGCAAGGTAATTATTTTTATTAAAGAAAATAATGGAATTATTCTCAGTACGTATCTACAAGTGACCGTATATTTAACCCATCTCCCGGAGCTACTTGATAATCCGGAGAAAATTCGATGTAGTACTTTCTATCCGGAATCATGTCAAAATAATTATCACTAAAACTTTTGACATCATCCTTAATAGAAAGTTCAACATTCTTAGCAAAAGTATTTACAGAAATTTCAAATTGCAATTTGTTACCGTGAACTTCCAGACGTTTCATCGATACAGAAGGTCGTTTCAATCTCAGATTTTTATCCTCTGCAAAACAGATTGTTTCAGTATAAATTGATCTTCCTTCATAACTTATCTCGACTGAGATAAAGGCACTTTCGCTTTTGTATAAATGCTTCAAAAACTTTATATTCTTAGAAAACTCGTTGCTTACAGAATTTTCTTTTACGATCAGGTCTGATCTTTCTGTCCATCTGACATTACCATCGAAATCTATCAAACTTATTGTGAGGTCGGCAGGGAATGAAATTGTACTATCAGAAATTACCTTGACAGATAGCAAATCATTGTTCAATTCAGCATTGAGTATTACATTTCCGAAATCACGCTTTACCTGATAGGATGCAGCTTTTTCTGTTCCGTAATAATCAAACAAGCTCCAGGAAATTCCAGGCCAGCAATCATTCAATTGCCATAGTAGTGAACCCATGCAATTTGGCATATTACTTCTATGGGCAAGGATGGCAGTACTCATTCCTTTTGCTTGCAAAATATTCGATAAATATATTTTTGAACGAAAATCCTTTGCTTGATTAAAATGATCAATCATATAAGCATCTATCGTCTCAAAACCTTTCGGATGTTTCTGATGATTCAGCAGCCCAGAATTTAAAAAATTTGTTACCGATGTTCCTGCGAATTTTAATATGGACGTATATGCAGGAAGTGATTGAAATCCGTATTCACTCATAAAGCGGGGAACTTTTGTCTTATAAATTTCGAAGGGTTCCATACCCCACCAAACGCCCCAATAATGTGAATCTCCTTGCGTCATACTCTCCTTTCTTCCCCAACCTATAGATGGGGAAGATGGCCAATACTGTGTTACGCCGTCCAGTTTTTCAACCTTCTCCTTCAACAACTCTCCAAACAATTTTTCATAATTTGTTATGATAGTTAAAGAATCTTCTTTCGAATAATTAAATTCCTTTTGCCAACCCCAATTATACCAACCTTCAATGTTTTCATTGTTACCACACCAGAGCGCAAGAGACGGATGGTTTCTGTATTTCACTATTGCTTGTTCGGCTTCTATGGCAACAGAGTTAAGAAACGCACTATCGCCGGGATACATAGCGCAAGCAAACATAAAATCCTGCCAAATTAAAATTCCATTTCTATCGCATGCGTCATAAAATGCTTCCGGCGGATATACACCGCCACCCCAGATACGAAGCATATTCATGTTCATACCTGCAGCTTTTTCGACTAGTACAATCCATGAACTATCCGTAGCATCTCCGGTGAAATATTCAGGTGGTACAACGTTTGCTCCCTTACAAAACGTCTTTCTTCCATTCAAAACAAAATAAAATGACTTGCCTATCGAATCCTTTTCCTGTACAAGTTGCAAATTTCTGAATCCGACATTCAGATCCTGCTTACAAAAAACTGAATCATTTGATATTACAGTGAAATCAAAATTGTAAAGTTGCGAAGTGCCGGTTCCATTGGTTGTCCACAATTCAGGATTAATGACTTTTATATCTATAGTTACTGAATTACTTCCTTCCTTCAATTCGCAATACTTAATTTCATCGATTGCGGCATCAGTGCTATTCAATTTAATTATAGCATTTCTTTTCGATTGCGAATTCATAACCAATTCAAACTTGCATTTTGCAAGAGAAGCCGTGAGTGAGGTTTGATGAAACTTTATACTTTCAATAGCCACCGGTTTTCCAAAAATTAATTTCACCGGTTTCGTTATGCCCCCGGCTCTGAGGTCGGGCGCAAAATCCCATCCGAAATTTAATGCGGCTTTACGGGTGTAAACTCTGTTTCCGCCGGGTAGTTTAAATGGTTGCAATGATGCTAAAGAATCTGCTATCCGGTCGATAGGGCGAATTTGTATTTTTAAAATATTCTTCTGACGACAATACTTTTTTACATCCACTTTGTTTTCAACAAACATATTATTGCTTGAGAAGATTTTTTTGCCATTCAGATAAATATCAGCATATGTATCAATGCCTTCAAGAAAAAGAAATATTTCAGGATGCTCAAGCTGTTTGGTCGTAAGTAAAAAAGTATCGATGTAGATCCATTTTTCTTTTTCAATCCATTTCAAAGTTTTTTCATTCGCGCCATAAAATGGATCAGGGATTTTTTTGTTCCGAAAGAGGTCGGAATAAATTGACCCCGGAATTTTTGCAGGAAAGATCTCTGATGAATCTAATCTCAACAAGTGAGCAGACTGAAATAATATCAATGTGTCATTCGCTGTCGTGGCAAAAGAAAATTTACATACTAATGAAACTAAAACTAAAAATAAAAACTTCATATCAGCTTTTTTAATTCTGAAATAACTAACCTGATCGTTCGTTCATCGGAAATATCATATAGTCCGGCATCCGAAGTTCCCATTGACACCAGCGACTTGGTTCCTGTTTTGTGTTTGGCAGATAAATGTACCTCGCTGACTTTCGTGTAAGACACAATCTCGTTGACATTTGTTGGATTTATTCCTGCTCCGGCTAAGATCGTAAGTGCAGTAGCTCGTTCATTCAACGTCTTCAAAAGTTCTTTGCCTACAAGTGCATTTTCTTTTTGTCCGGATGTAAGGATTCTTTTTACCCCAATTTCTTCCAATGTCAATAACCCGGAAATCGGATCAGGAATCTGGTCAAAAGCCCTATGAAAAGTAAAGGGAAGTGATCCTGCAGCAGCAATTAATAATTGTGTTCTTTCAATGTCAATTTTATTATTCTGAAGTAAAACTCCGGAGACAATTCCTCCGACGCCCATTTCTTTGGCAAGATGAATATCGTCAAGCATAATCTCCAACTCCGATTCTGAATAAACAAAATCACCTTCCCTTGGACGGATCAATACAAAAACATTTTTCTGAAATAATTCTATTGCTTTTTTGATCAAACCAAATGATGGTGTAATTCCACCCACTTCGAGTGCCGCACACAATTCAATTCTATCGGCACCGGCATTGTGTGCATTTTGTACTGATTCAAAATTGGCACAAGCAATTTCAATTTTCATTGATAGAAACTTTGAGAATCCAGAAGCTTACTTCCGATTGATTTAGTATAAAGTGCATATTGAAAATTAGAATGCAGGCAGTAAGAACCAATTTCACCTTTTTTATCCAGAGCAATAAATCCGATCTGAATTTTCTTCGCAACACTCTCACCTCTGCGCTTGACTATTCTCTTCACTGCTTCCTCACAAGCCTGTTGCGGAGAATAATTCTGCCGCATTAACTCTACAACGAGATGCGACCCACAGATTCGTATCACTTCTTCACCGACACCTGTTGCAGTGGCTGCTCCAACTTCGTTGTCAACATATAATCCTGCACCGATAATTGGCGAATCCCCAATTCTTCCATTTAGTTTGAAAGCCATACCACTTGTTGTACACGCTCCTGATAAATTTCCATTTTGGTCCAAAGCCAGCATTCCTATTGTATCGTGATTCTCACGATTTATGACCGGCTTGTATTCAGAAGTCTTCAACCACTCCTTCCAAGCCTGCTTCGATTTTTCAGTAAGTAGGTTTTCTTTTTTGAAACCATTGGCTATTGCAAAACGAAAAGCACCATTGCCTGCAAGCATTACGTGCGGCGTTTTTTCCATCACCATACGCGCAACTGAAATTGGATGCTTGATATTTTCCAGATAAGCAACAGAGCCGCAATTGAATTTGTCATCCATTATACAAGCATCAAGAGTTACTCTTCCATCGCGATCAGGCAAGCCTCCGTAACCAACAGATGTTACCTCAGGATCTGCTTCCGGAATTCTCACTCCCGCTTCGACTGCATCAAGTGCAGATCCGCCTTCGGATAAAATTTTCCATGCCGCTTCATTGGCAGCAATTCCGTGGCGCCAGGTTGAAATAACTACGGGCTTACGGATGGGTCCATCAGCAATTCTATTTCCAAATGCTGAGCGTATGGATAAAAATGCAGTGGCAAAGGAGGTATATTTTATAAAATTCCTGCGGGATGCCATATCGGATGATTTGGCGAAAGGTAGAAAAAAAGTGCATTCTCTGATGTGGAAATGAAAGTGTATTCTCTGATTTTTTTAAACACAGAGGGCACTAAGTTCACTAAAAGACCACGGAAATAGCTATGCTTACTCTGCAATCACCATATTCCTCACCTGCTGCACTGCACCATTTTGCAGACGTGCATAGTACAATCCTGCTGCGTAGTTTTCATTCTCGAGCCAGACTTTATATTCTCCTTCGGGATAGTCGCCGTCGATTGGAGTTTTTATCAGTCGACCTTCGTTGTCGAAGATCTGAACGCAGGTATGACCACCTTTACTCTTAAATGTGATGTAAGTACTTTCTACAAATGGATTCGGGTAATTACTGATCAGATTTTCGCCGGCCATTTGGTTCAATTCATGCTGATCAGTTGATAGGCATGCAGTATTTTGAATAATGGGAAGATTCTGGAAATTCTGAAGCATGATCGAATTCAGATCTGCCGCCGGTACACATAACCAATCCTGAAGAATGGAAGAATATACAGAACGGAAATCATATTGCATTGGAATATTATCACTTGTTGCCACAGTTGCAGGAATGGTAGGATTTACTCCAAGCATACCACTTTGCACTGCATTTCCAAAAACAAACATCGGTGCTGCTGCACCATGATCGGTACCATCTGAAGAGTTTGATTTTATACGACGACCAAATTCCGA
>JAYUWA010000188.1:0-2059 GCA_043753795.1 Bacteroidota bacterium
TCCGGCATGTGTTGCGGATCAGAAAGTGGTAGTTCAATTCTGTATTCTATTGTTCCTGTCCGTACTCTACTTACTACTGTTGAATATAGCGAATAATCATAAGCCCCTCTTCCACCGGCTGCATGACATTCTGTGAAATTGCAATTTGCATTAAGAATGGGTTTGATATGCTCATTGAAAGTAAAGCGGAGGCTGTCGCAATTCGGCGGTCGAACAACATTATAGACCATCTTTTCTTTGGTACATGCAAAGAAGGAGGAGAAAATAAATAAAGGCAGGAACCATTTCATTTGGAAATCAAATATAACAATTCTACGCTAAATCTGCGTTAAATCTGCGAGTTCTGCGAGATCTGCGGGAAAAAATTACTGTGTGTTTTTTCTCCCGCAGATCTCAGAACTCGCAGATTTGGCGCAGAATATTTTATTTATATACTTAAAACTCTTTCAACAGTCCAGTAAATTGCCACCAACGAAATACAAATTGATACCGGTATGGTCACACGTTTACGATACCAAGGCCGGTCGGCGAAACGTGTTTGGAAAATCACTATAGCAAGTAAGATAACAGCCGTTTGTCCGGCTTCGACACCGATATTGAAGGCAATCAAAGCAGTAATAAAATTGTTTTCAGGTAATCCGATTTCAGAAAGCACACCTGCAAATCCGCATCCATGAATTAATCCGAATAAAAAAACAACAATCAGTCGCCACCATTTTAATTCCTTGAAGATTACATTCTCAATTCCGATGAACACTATCGATAAAGCGATAATTGGTTCTATGATATTTGAAGAAGGTGCAATGATTCCATTCATTGCCATCGCAAGGGTAATACTATGTGCAACGGTAAAGCAAGAAACCTGCAGCAAAACTGCCTTAATTTTGGGATTGAATAAAAAAATTCCGAGAACAAATAAAATATGGTCAATTCCAAGGGGGAGAATATGGGTAAAGCCGAGTTTAACATATTCCCAGAACATTGCTCCTTTTGACAATGTTGCAAATTCATCTGCCATCGTATGCGCTTCAGCATTCTGTGCAAATAACAAAAAAATAAAAGAGATAAAGAGTAGCCGCTTCATTCTCAAAAGTAAATCTTTTTCATGAATTCAAAAAGTGCATTTCTGCAATTGAATTTAGATTAATCAACTATCTCGAAACAAGCATTTCCTTCATTTCCCATTGTAACAATTGAGAAATGTGTGGATTTGTATTAAACGCCTGATCAATCAATTGACGGCCATCCGCCGAGTTACCAGCTTTCTTTTTTATAAGTCCGGCTTGAAACAAAAGAGCTGGGTTCTTAGATTTTGTGCGCATGGCTTTAGAAATTAATTCATCCGCTTTATCATATTTCCCTAATTTGTAGTAAACCCAAGCCAATGTTTGTTGAACATCGATGTTTTCTGGTCGACGGTTGTATTCGATCAACGCATGCTTTAGGGCTTTGCTATACTCATATGCATCAAGGTACGCCGTCGCAAGTTCTTTATCGGCATAGTGGCCATGTGTCTCTTCGCTTTCATCACCTTCCATTCCTGCAAGTAGAGATATTACTTTTTGAGCTGATTCGGCAGCTTCCTCTTGACGGTTACTGATTCTGTAAACTTCCGTCAATTCCTGTTGAAATGAAAAATCCTGATTCAACGAGAGTGCTTTATTTAGATTTGAAATTGCCTCTGAATAATTTTTGTTTGCCTTTTCGATTCTCGCGATTCCGGCATAAGCTTGTGCAAATGTGGGACGAAAATAAATCGCTTCGTTATAAAGTTCATGCGCCACTTTTAGATTTCCTGTTTGTTCAAAAAGATGTCCTAGTTGAACTCTACACCATTCGGTTTGTTCCATTCCAGGATAGCCGGCACTCACTGCCAGTTTCATTGCTTCAATTGCTCCGGGAAAATCGCCATGGATTTCACGAAGATAGGATATACGAGAATAAGACCGGATATCTGGGCGTAATGAAGCCATTTTATCAGCCATCGTTATTGCCTTTTGATAGTCGCCATCTTCAACAAATGCGTCAGTGAGAATTCCATAAACAGCAGAGCTGTAAG
>JAYUWA010000189.1:0-2059 GCA_043753795.1 Bacteroidota bacterium
ACCACTACTTGGAACCGACCATATTGAATTCTGGGTTGGTAATGCTAAACAAGCTGCCTTCTTTTATCAGAAAGCGTTTGGCTTTACATTAGTAGCCTATGCCGGACCTGAAACAGGAGTTAAGGAGAAGGCTTCCTATGTTTTACAACAAGGAAAAATCCGTTTGGTACTGACTACTTCATTTAACCCGGATTCAGAGATCAGTCAGCATGTATTAAATCACAGCGATGGCGTAAAAGTACTTGCTCTTGGAGTTGATGATGCTGAAAAAGCTTTTTACGAAACGATGTCGCGTGGTGCAAAAGCACATTCACAACCTAAAACAACGACTGACGAATTTGGTGAGATCAAGACTGCTTCAATTCATACCTATGGTGAAACAATTCACACATTTGTTGAACGCAAGAATTACAAAGGTCCGTTTATGCCCGGGTACATAGCTGCAAAACCTAATTTCGAAACTGAAAGTGTTGGACTTGATTACATCGATCATTGTGTAGGCAATGTTGAATTAGGAAAGATGAATGACTGGGTCAAGTTTTATGAGGATGTAATGGGTTTCAAAATGATCATTACATTCGACGACAGTGACATCTCTACAGAATATTCTGCACTGATGAGTAAAGTTGTTTCAAACGGGAATGGTTTTGTAAAATTCCCTATAAATGAACCTGCTGAAGGAAAGAAAAAATCCCAGATCGATGAGTACTTGGAATTTTATCGTGGAGCAGGTGTCCAGCACATAGCTGTCATGACACATGATGTTGTAAAAACAGTAACTGAATTACAACGCCGGGGAGTTGACTTCTTAAAAGTACCTTCTAGTTATTATGACGATCTTTTGTCAAGAGTTGGAAAGATCGATGAGGATCTTGAATCACTTAAGAAGCTTGGTATTCTGGTTGACAGAGATGATGAAGGATATTTGTTGCAGATCTTTACTAAGCCGGTAGAAGATCGTCCAACTGTCTTTTTTGAAATCATTCAAAGAAAAGGCGCAAAATCTTTCGGAAAAGGAAATTTCAAAGCACTTTTTGAGGCTATAGAAAGAGAACAGGCGTTAAGAGGGAATTTATAAGGGATGTCAAATCAAGGATATTTACGGTTTTAATAAGCAAATCAGGGACTTGGTCCCTTTTTTGTTGTTTGGTCGACGCTATTTCAGGATTAATTTACCAATACTTCATCCAACTCTGCTAAATTTGCGAAACCAAAGTCAAAATTTACGAGTTGAAATCAATCACTTGAGCATAAAATTAATATGAAAAATCAAATCCGGATCACAACATTCTTTGCTGCTATTTGCATTTTTGCCAGTTTTGCTTCCAAAGCAAGCAGTGGTTATGAAATTAAAGTCCAGGTACACGGATTGAGTGACTCTTCTTTATATCTCGGGAATCATTATGGTGACAAACAATATGTACGCGACACCATTAAGCTTGATCAAACCGGTTCAGGAATTTTCAAAGGACCGGATTCACTACCCGGTGGAATTTATCTGGTCATTCTTCCTAACAAAACTTATTTTGAAATCCTTGTCAATGAACAGAAATTTGAAATCGAAACGGATACTTTGGATTATGTTCAGAATATGAAAATCAAAGGTTCTGTTGAGAATACTCTTTTCAACGAACATCAAAAATATATTATTGCCAAATCAAGAGAAACTCAACAGATCAAATCCAGACTCGATGCAAATAAGGACAACAAAGATTCTGTCGAAGTTAATAAAGCAAAACTTGCTGATGCCGATAAGGAAGTTAAGGCATATAGGATGAAAATAGTTTCGGATCATCCAAACACCTTCATGGCAAAGGTAATAAAAACGATGTCTGAACCGGAAGTACCTGAAACACCTAGAGATGCAAATGGTGTTATTACCGATTCAACTTTTCAATTCAGATATTTCAAAGCACACTTTTTCGACAATGTTGATTTCAGCGACGAACGGCTGTTGCGCAGTCCGATACTTCAGAATAAGATCAAAACATATACGCAACAACTCACTGTTCCATTACCTGATTCACTAATTCAGGCAATCGATACGATCATCATAAAG
>JAYUWA010000190.1:0-2052 GCA_043753795.1 Bacteroidota bacterium
AGCTTCCTTCTTCTTCCGCTCTGCTTCACGAGCTTTTTTATTGAAGTAACCTTTTAACAAAAAGTTACTTTTAGCAGCTTCCATATTTTGATTTAACCCTTGACTGCTTTTCTTTAGATTGAGCATTGTCTGATTGAAATTTTCAGCAATGGTTGAATCCTGAATCAAGCGGCCTATCGTTCCTTGTCCGCTGTTTATTTTCAGCATAATTTCAGCAAGTGACTCTGAAATGACCTCAGCATTCCCGGCAGTTACTTCCAGGCTGGCCATGATGGCATCAGTTTCAACCGGTTCGATCGAAGCAAGTTCCTGGCCTTCAACAGCAGGTCCTGCGTTTGCACTTCCTTGTGTAATGATAAGCAATCTATCGCCAATTAAACCTTCTGACCCGATTGCTACCTCACAATCTTCCTTGAGAAACTGCTTGACTTCTTGACGGATGATCATATCCACTCTAACAGTTGAGTCGTTAATGATCTGAATATTATCTACTGTTCCGACATTTATACCTGAAAAGCGGATATTATTTCCGACCTGCAAGCCACTTACATTGTAGAATGTAGCAGTCAAGTTGAAAACAGGATTGAAGAGATTTTTTTGCCGGCCGATTATAAAAACAGCGATTACAAAAAGAAGTAGTCCACCCATAATGAATAAGCCTAAACGAATCTTGAATTTCTGAGAATGTGCTTCCATAATTTATTTCTGGTTTTTCTTTTTTTAGATTAGTTGAAAAAGGATTTGATTAATTTGTCTTCTGAAGAAGTGAACTCATCAAGACTTCCTTCTTTGTAAATTGTTCCTTCATTAAGCATAACGATACGGTCGGCTGTATTCAGTGCACATTTGATATCGTGAGTGATAATGATAGACGATGTCTTATATTTTTCTTTTACTTCATTGATCAGTACGCTGATCTCATCCGAAGTTACAGGGTCAAGTCCGGTAGTAGGCTCATCGTAAAGCATAATTTCCGGATCGACAATTATTGTCCGGGCCAGACTGATTCTTTTTCTCATTCCACCTGATAACTGCGATGGCATTTTTTCCAGGGCATCTGCAAGTCCGACATTTTCCAGAACTTCCAGAACTTTTGCATCGATCTCTTTTTCGTTCAACTCCTTCTTGATTCTCCGCAATGGAAATTCAAGATTTTGTTTTACAGTCATTGAGTCATACAATGCTCCACTTTGAAAAAGGAAGCCGATTTTTTTTCTTATTTCAGCCAGACTTTTTTTATCAATTTCAAGAACGTTTTTGCCGAATACATTTATCTCGCCACTATCTGACGAAAGCAATCCGACAATAAGTTTTATCAGTACAGATTTTCCCGTTCCTGATTTTCCGAGTACAACGAGATTTTCTCCGGTTTTTAATTTCAGCGAAATATCTTTCAATACTTCTTGTTGTCCGAACGATTTTTTCAGATGATTGATCTCAATCGCTGTGTCATTTGAATTTTTACGAGTTTCCGCTTGATCCATATTTCCTGTTTCTATTTTCATGACATCATGATATCAGTGATCTGTACAGCAATAACGTCAACAACAATTACGAGTAGTGATGCAAGTACGACTGCAGAGTTAGCTGCAAGTCCGACGCTTTCAGTTCCACGGCCGGCATTGTAGCCTTTATAACACCCAACGATTCCGATTACTGCTCCGAAGAAAAATGATTTTACGACAGCCGGTAAAAAATCGATGAACTCCACATTTGCAAATGCTTGATTGAAAAAAAGCAAAATGGTTACATCGCCTTTAATATTTGCACCTAGCCAACTGACAAAGATTCCTAGTATATCGGCGTAAAGAATTAAGATAGGAATCAGTAATGTCGCAGCCCACACTCTGGTTACGACGAGAAATCGCATTGGATTAGTAGAAGAAACTTCCATTGCTTCGATCTGTTCCGTGACTTTCATCGAGCCAAGTTCTGCACCCATTCCGGAACCGATCTTACCTGCGCAGATCAATGCAGTGATTACAGGACCCATTTCTCTTATCAGTGAGATAGCAACCATTCCCGGTAGCATTGATACAGCCCCAAAGTCAA
>JAYUWA010000191.1:0-6406 GCA_043753795.1 Bacteroidota bacterium
CAGACTGGATAGCATTCAGGCGGCTGTGTTGAGAATAAAACTTCGTAAACTTGATCAATATGCAGCGGCCCGAAGAAGTGTTGCAGATTTTTACGACAAAGCATTTACCAATCATAAAAACTTAGTTACTCCGGAACGAACTAAATTGTCGAACCACGTTTTCCATCAATATACTCTGATCTTAAAAGATGCTAGTCGCGATAAACTACGTGAGTATTTAGCTTCGAAAGAAATTCCGGCAATGATCTACTATCCTGTTCCACTTCATCTCCAAAAAGCGTATCGCGATCCACGATATAAAGAAGGTGATTTCCCTGTGACTGAAAAATTATGTGCAAGCGTAATTGCACTTCCTATCCATACAGAAATGAATCAAGAAACACTCTCTTACATTACAAAGAATGTATTGGAGTTTTTCAATAATTAAAATTGTTCATCGCACATTTTTTTATCTTTATAAATTAAAATAGTTGTATGAAAATAGCAGTAGTAGGTACCGGCTACGTCGGATTGGTAACAGGCACATGTTTTGCTGAAACAGGAAATCAGGTAACATGCATTGATATCGACAAAGCAAAGGTAGAGCGGATGCAGAAAGGTGAAATTCCAATTTATGAGCCGCATCTGGATCTTTTGTTTACGAGAAATATTGAACAAGGCCGATTACATTTTACTACTGATCTGAAAAAAGGAATTGAAGATGCTAAAGTTATTTTTCTTGCCTTACCTACTCCTCCAGGTGAAAATGGCTCTGCTGATCTCAAATACATATTACAAGTAGCTGAACAACTTGGCCACCTACTTACGAAATACACGATCATCATCAACAAAAGCACTGTCCCAGTTGGCACCGCTGAAAAAGTCCGCGAAACGATCTTGAAAAATTGTTCATTGGAATTTGATGTAGTATCAAACCCTGAATTTTTACGTGAAGGTTTTGCAGTAGATGACTTCATGAAACCCGATCGCGTTGTAATTGGAACACAATCTGATCGCGCAAAAAAAGTGATGACGGAATTATATGGTCCGTTTGTCAGACAAGGAAATCCGGTTTATTTCATGGATGAAAGATCTGCTGAACTTACAAAATATGCAGCCAATGCCTTTCTTGCAACGAAGATCACATTTATGAACGAAATTGCAAATCTGTGTGAACGGGTTGGAGCAAATGTTGATTCAGTACGAATTGGAATTGGTACTGATGAACGAATTGGTAAACGATTTCTATTTGCTGGAATCGGATACGGCGGAAGTTGTTTTCCGAAAGATGTAATGGCACTTCATCATACTGCAGCAGAACATGATTATACGTTCTCTATTCTTAAATCGGTAATGGAAGTAAACGAAAAGCAAAAAGTTTCCATTATAGAAAAGATTAAAGATCATTTCGATGGTGATCTCAAAGGGAAAAAAGTTGCATTGTGGGGATTAGCATTCAAACCCGATACCGACGATATTCGTGAGGCGCCTTCTCTTTACATCATAGAGGCATTAATCGAACTTGGCGCAACTGTTAAAGCCTACGACCCGGAAGCCATGAAAAACGTAAAAGCATTATTAGGAGATAAGATCGCATATGGAAAAGATCCTTATGAAATACTTGAGAATGCTGACATGTTATTGATAGCAACAGAATGGTCAGTGTTCAGAACTCCTGAATTTGAAAAAATAGAAAAATCACTTCGCAACAAATTGATTTTCGATGGTAGAAATTTGTATGATCTTCAGCAGATGAAAGATCTGGGATTTACATATTATAGTGTTGGAAGAAATAAAATAAACTGACCAATTGTAATGAAAAATAAAAAAGTCCTGATTACAGGAGCTGCCGGATTTTTAGGATCACATTTATGTGACCGCTTTATCAAAGAAGGCTATGATGTAATTGGAATGGACAACCTGATCACCGGTGATCTGAAAAACATCGAACACCTTTTTAAGCTGAAAGAATTTGAATTTTTCAATCATGATGTTTCCAAGTATGTTCATGTTCCCGGTGAACTCAATTACATATTACACTTCGCGTCTCCTGCAAGTCCGATCGATTACCTGAAGATTCCAATTCAAACCTTAAAGGTAAGTTCACTTGGTACGCATAATCTTCTTGGCTTGGCAAAAGCAAAAGGCGCAAGAATTCTGGTCGCTTCTACTTCCGAAGTTTATGGTGATCCGCTGGTTCATCCCCAGCAGGAAGACTATTGGGGCAACGTAAATCCGATCGGTCCTCGGGGAGTATATGATGAAGCAAAGCGATTTCAGGAAGCCATTACGATGGCATATCATACGTATCATAATTTAGAAACAAGAATAGTCCGAATTTTCAATACTTACGGCCCGAGAATGCGCCTGAACGACGGACGTGTATTACCGGCTTTCATTGGACAGGCTTTGCGTGGTGAAGACCTGACTGTTTTCGGTGATGGTAGTCAAACCCGTTCATTCTGCTATGTCGATGATCTGGTTGAAGGTATTTATCGCTTGTTACTAAGCGACTATCATTATCCTGTAAACATTGGTAATCCTGATGAGATCACGATCATGGATTTCGCACAAGAGATCATTAAACTTACAGGGACAAATCAGAAGATCATTTCAAAGCCCTTACCGCAGGATGACCCAAAGCAGCGACAGCCGGACATTACGCGCGCAAAATCCGTATTAGGCTGGGAACCAAAGGTTCACCGAGCAGAAGGATTAGCTAGGACGTATGAATATTTCAAAGGCTTGTCTAAAGAAGAACTCTACAATTCTGCACATCGTTTTTCCTGATTTTACATCTTTATAATCGGGTTTACATTCGTATATTCGTGCAAAATCGAATTCTTTAACATCTATGGAAAATAGCTATTTTGTGCATCCTTCAGCGATAATTGATGAAGGTGCAAAAATCGGAGATGGTTCAAAGATCTGGCACTTCAGTCACATAATGAGCAATTGTCAGATCGGTGAAAATTGTAACATCGGACAAAACGTTGTCATCTCACCGGATGTTGTTCTTGGCAAAAATGTAAAAGTACAGAACAACGTTTCAATTTTTACCGGTGTTACCTGCGAAGACGATGTCTTCCTTGGCCCAAGTATGGTTTTTACAAATGTCAACAACCCACGTTCAGCGATAGTCAGAAGAAATCAATATTCAAAAACAAATGTTGGCAAGGGTGCAACGATTGGTGCCAATGCAACTATTGTTTGTGGACATAACATTGGTGAATATGCTTTCATCGGTGCAGGAGCTGTTGTAACTAAAGATATTCCTTCTTATGCGCTTGTGGTAGGTAATCCTGCCAAGCAAACAGGATGGATGAGTGAGTATGGACATAAACTTAAGTTTGATGCAAATAGTTTAGCCGTTTGTCCGGAAAGCAAACAAGAATATTTATTGACTGGAAATAAAGTCCGTCGTGTAAAATAATTTATGAGTTCAGAAAAGAAAATACGATTTGGAATTATCGGTGCCGGTCACATTGGTAAACGTCACGCAGAAATGATCCGACGAAATCCTGAAGTTGAGCTCTCTGCAATGTGCGACATCAAACCGCTGGAGACTTTAGGACTGCAGGATCTTGATGTTCCCTTTTTCAATTCTGTTGATGCCATGCTTGATTCAGGAATCGACTTCGATGTGATCAGTATTTGCTCTCCGAACGGTCTTCATGCAGAACATACATTACAAGCACTTGATCGCAAAAAACATGTTGTCATTGAAAAACCAATGGCATTGAATGTGGCAGATTGCGAAAAAATTATTTTCAAAGGACTTCAAGTTTCAAAACACATTTTCTGTGTCATGCAGAATCGTTATTCTCCACCATCATTGTGGATAAAAGAAGTTATTGAAAGCAAGATCATCGGCGAGATCTTTTTGGTTCAATTGAATTGCTACTGGAATCGTGATGACCGTTATTACAATGGCAAGAACTGGAAAGGTACAGCTAACCTTGACGGCGGAACATTATTTACGCAGTTCTCACATTTCATCGACATCATGTATTGGCTCTTTGGAGACATTACAAATATCAATGCAAAATTCAGTGATTTTACTCATCAGAAAACGACAGCATTTGAAGATTCAGGAATGGTGAATTTCAATTTCATTAATGGCGGATTGGGATGCATCAACTACTCTACTGCAGTCTGGGATTCCAATTTAGAAAGCAGTATTACAATCATTGGTGAGAAAGGGAGTGTAAAGATCGGTGGTCAATACATGAATGAAGTTGAATATTGTCATATCGAAAATTACACAATGCCGAAACTTGATCCGGTAAATCCGGCAAACGATTATGGCAATTATAAAGGCTCTGCAGCTAACCATCATTACATAATAGAAAATGTAGTGAATACATTAAAGGGCAGAACGACAGTTACAACGAATGCTCTGGAAGGATTGAAAGTGGTCGATATCATTGAACGCATTTATTCACTTCGTCCGGCATCATTACTTAAATCGAATTAACACAGTTTTTTTCCATGCATCAGGAATTATTACAGAAAAAGAAAAAACTTGCAGTCCTTGGCTTAGGCTATGTAGGATTGCCAATTGCATTAGAGTTTGCAAATAAGATCGACGTAATTGGTTTCGACATCAACGAAGAACGTTTAGATAAAATGCGTAAAGGCATTGATCCAAGTGGTGAATTAACTGCTGATCAATTCAAGAACAGATCGATAGAATTTACTTCGTCGCTCGACAAGTTAAAAGAAGCATCATTTTTTATTGTGACAGTTCCTACACCAATCGATGAACACAATCTGCCGGATCTAAAACCGCTTTTAAGTGCGACTAAATCTATTGGCAAGGTTCTGAAAAAAGGCGATTATGTTGTTTACGAATCCACAGTATATCCGGGATGTACAGAAGAGGATTGTTTACCAATTCTTGAAGAACTATCAGGTTTGAAATGCAAGACTGATTTTAAGATCGGTTATTCTCCTGAAAGAATAAATCCGGGTGACACCGAACATACGATCACAAAAATTCTGAAAGTTGTTTCAGGTTGCGATGAAGAAGCGTTGAATGAAATTTCAGAGACGTATCAGATCATCGTTAAGGCAGGAGTTCATCGGGCTTCGTCAATCAGAGTTGCTGAAGCAGCAAAGATCATCGAAAATACACAACGCGATGTAAATATTGCATTGATGAATGAGTTGAGTATCATTTTCAATAAAATGGGAATCAATACTTATGATGTTCTTGAAGCAGCCGGAACAAAATGGAATTTCATTCGCTTTCAACCGGGTTTAGTTGGCGGACATTGTATTGGAGTAGATCCTTATTATCTTACATACAAAGCTCAGGAACTTGGTTATCATGCTCAGGTAATCAACAGCGGTCGTTATGTGAATGACAGTATGGGGTTCTATGTGGCTAAGCAAACAGTGAAGAAAATAATTGCACTGGGAAAGGATGTTTCAAAGTCAAAAGTACTTGTACTTGGAGCAACTTTTAAAGAAAACGTTGAAGATATCCGTAACTCCAAAGTTGCTGATGTTGTGAAAGAACTTATTTCATATGGAGTAACTGTAGAAGTAAGTGACCCCCGTGCAAACAGTGCAGAGTTAAAACACGAATATGGCTTTGAACTCACGAAAAATATAGGTAATGATTATGATGCTGTAATAATAGCTGTCAATCATAGCGAATATAAAGACTTCGATGAAGCATGGTTCTCAAAAGTTCTGGGTAAAGATGGACTGATCATCGACATCAAAGGTATTTACAAAGGAAAATTTTCTAAGACTCAGTACTGGAGTTTATAAAATGAAAATACTTGTTACCGGTGGCGCCGGCTATATCGGATCACATACCGTTGTTGAGTTGATCAGCAAAGGTTATACTCCTGTTATCGTCGATAATTTCAGCAATAGCCGTAAAGAAGTATTATCGGCAATTGAAAAGATCACCGGACAAAAGTTAATTTTTATTGAAGCAGATGTTTGTGATAAGGAAAACGTACGAAAGATCTTCAAAGAACATACCATCGCTGCAACAATTCACTTTGCTGCTTACAAAGCAGTAGGAGAATCAGTTGAACAGCCTTTAAAATATTACAGAAACAATATTATCTCATTAGTCAATTTACTTGAGGTTTATACTGAAATGAAACTGGATAATTTTGTTTTCTCCTCTTCTTGTTCCGTATATGGACAAACGAAAGAGTTGCCGGTTTCTGAAACTACGCCATTATCAAATGCAGAATCTCCTTATGGCAATACTAAGCAGATCTGCGAAGAGATCATGGCGGATACATTGAAAGTTTCCGGTTTCAGCGGCATTGCACTTCGGTATTTTAATCCTGCAGGTGCACATCATTCTGCTTTGATTGGAGAATATCCATGGCAACCGCCAAGTAATCTCGTGCCTGTTATTACTCAGACGGCAATTGGTAAACGTGATTCCACAACA
>JAYUWA010000192.1:0-2045 GCA_043753795.1 Bacteroidota bacterium
GCGTCTTTCCAATAACGATCTTCCAGATAAAATACATCAATCGGCCATTTGCAATTGCTGATTCTGTCAGTCTTGAATGTTTTTGAGAACTCAATTGTGCGGAGAAAGAACTTTATTGTTTCTGATCTCTGCAGGTCATCTGAATTAGACACATGATTTATCAATGAATCTAATTGACTTAAAGAATATGGCCCGGATGCTATACAGGCAGACGTGAAATAGTCACTCGCTTTTAATTTTCTTGTACGGATGGTGTAATCGGAATTTTTACCGACTATGCCGATACGCAATTGCGGAAATTCTGATTTGAGTTGGGTGATCATCTGTTTCAAAAATTGCTCCTGCAATGGTCTACCAATTACCAAACTTTTGTCAAGGTCATAAAGTGCAATATATCCGATGAAGTTTTCTCGGATATACGTTTTCAATTCATCGAATGCAGCAAGAGGGTTTCCATTTCTCATATCGGTGATGATATCATTTGTGCAATCAACAAACATCCCTCTGGTATATGGAAAATTATTGGTTGGAGGCGGCTGATGTTGTTGCGCTACTTGTGCACTTACAGAAAGTGTCATAAGAAGCATCAT
This sequence comes from Bacteroidota bacterium, assembly GCA_043753795.1. Classification (GTDB taxonomy): domain Bacteria; phylum Bacteroidota; class Bacteroidia; order AKYH767-A; family 2013-40CM-41-45; genus JADKIH01. Next base: position 591 of record JAYUWA010000192.1, read on the forward strand.
AAGGAATATATGTGTTTTTTTCATTTCGTTTTTTTTTACAAAGATGAGGTGCTCAAACAACATATGCATCCAATAGAAGCAGGAGGTTTTATTATCCATCTTTTATTAAAAAAATGTTGACTCATTTCAATTTTATCTGTTCAAAACTTTAGTATCTTCACATACAAAGATTGCAGGAAGTATTTTTCCTTCGTGTGTCGTTTCAAACGACTAAAAAATAATTTATGGCTAATAGTTTTGAAGTAACAGGCGGGCTTGAACTTTCAGGTGAATTGGTTCCACAAGGAGCGAAAAATGAAGCTTTGCAGATCTTGTGTGCAGTGCTGCTCACACCTGAAAAAATGGTGATCAGAAACATTCCCGATATCCGTGATGTAAATAAACTGATCGAACTTCTTCAACATCTTGGAGTTCAGGTAGAACAAACCGGTGTATTAAAAGGTGAGTTTACTTTTCATGCAAAGAATATCAATATCGATTATCTGGACACACCGGATTTTAAAAAACAAGCTTCTGCACTACGTGGATCGATCATGATCGTTGGTCCGCTGCTTGCCCGATACGGGAAAGCGAGAATTCCAAAACCGGGTGGCGATAAGATCGGAAGAAGGAGACTTGATACACACTTTGTCGGATTTCAATCGCTTGGTGCACAGTTCGACTATAATGATCAGGACAGTTTCTATAACGTAACTGCAAAGAAACTTAAAGGCGCCTACATGTTACTCGATGAAGCTTCGGTTACCGGTACAGCGAATATTGTAATGGCTGCCGTTCTTGCAGAAGGAACTACGACGATTTATAATGCAGCATGTGAGCCTTATTTGCAACAGCTTTGTAAGATGCTGAATCGAATGGGAGCGAAGATCTCAGGAATTGGGTCGAACCTTCTCGTAATAGAAGGTGTGACATCTCTTAAAGGCACTGAACACAAAATGTTGCCGGATATGATTGAGATCGGTTCATTCATTGGACTGGCAGCAATGACAAAATCAGAAATCACAATTAAAGAAGTAGGATATCAGCATCTGGGAATTATTCCTGAAATGTTTCGACGACTGGGAATACAGATGGAGTTGAGGGGGGATGATATTTTCATTCCACGACAAGAAAATTATGAAATCGAATCATTTATCGATGGATCAATTTTGACAGTTGCCGATGCAATCTGGCCCGGATTTACACCCGATCTTCTAAGCGTCGTATTGGTAACAGCTACACAAGCGCATGGGACTGTATTAGTGCATCAGAAAATGTTTGAGAGCCGTTTGTTCTTCGTAGATAAATTAATTGACATGGGTGCACAAATTATTTTATGTGATCCGCATCGTGCAACGGTAATTGGTTTAGATAAAAAAGTTCAGTTAAAAGCAATTCAAATGGCTTCTCCTGATATCCGTGCCGGCGTTTCTTTATTGATAGCCGCCATGAGCGCGAAAGGAAAAAGTACCATTT
>JAYUWA010000193.1:0-2043 GCA_043753795.1 Bacteroidota bacterium
GTTTTGAATTTCGAACAACGGGTTTGTAAATAACCAACTGTGTTCTTGTGCTGACTTTTAGTGCACTTAGTGTTAAAAATATACTTTGGAATAAATTAACGACTAAGCCTTCATCATTTCAAAAGGAATTTTCACAAGGGCACTGTAGTCTTCACCTGCTTCCATCATATCTTCATCATCGACATCATAGTACCAACTCACTTTCACATTACTTTTTCCACTTAGGCTAATTGTTTCCAGTCTGCGGAAAACATCCAACAAACATTTTGAAGAACTGGTATTGAAATATTCCAACCTGACTCTTAATTCAGTCGAAGCATTTGGTGATTGACCATAACTATCTATCCATTCAAACACCGGACGATAAAATTCAAGAGAATTTTCCGGGATAGATTTACCTTTTAATTCAAGAACACCTGTTGCTGCAGCAAAAGAAACCGAAGGTGTCTTTATACTTTCTTCTATGATTAAGTTATTCATCTGGTAATAATATTTATGGTATTGAGATTGCAAGAATAAAGAAGGAGTAGTGTTCATCGATCGGGACGAACTCATATTCCAAAGGCATTTTTGATTTACGCGCCATGTCGAGAATTCCAAGTCCTGCCCCACCCTTTTCAGAGAGTTCAGCGACAGATAATGATTCCTGGTAAAACACCCTGAGTTGTTCAGGAGTCATAGCGTTCATTTTCTCGATCTTTTCACCAAGTGCTTTGATCGAATCGTTGACAATATAATTTCCTGAAACAATTCTGTAATTGGAGTTTTCATCATTCGAAACGATGATACCTGATTCAAAAGGTTGTCCTTCATGCTCCGGTTTCAACTGATGATGAAAAACATTCTGAACACATTCCACCATGATAAGGAAAAATTTTTTCCTTCTTTCTGTAGGAATACCTTTCTCCTCAAAATACTTGTCCATCAATTCGGAAATTTTTCCGGTAATACTTTCATCAATGACACCTTGATATGAATAGAGCACAGTAGTTGCGCTCATTTTACTCAGATGTACATTCACAAAGTTCGACAGCATAAAGCGGTTTGGCCAGTTTTGAATTGGTACCCAATATTACAAATAATTCCGAGTTTAATCAGCAGAACCGTTCCAAACAATGCCAAATTTGCACAACTTGACTAAAATGCTACTTTTGCGAACCAATCACTATCATGTAAGTCCTTATGTTGCTTTTAACAACACTCCTGAACGGGCAGACCGCTGGTCAGAACTTTTTTAGTGATACAGCAGGATGGATGCTTTTATCAGGAAACATCATCCTTCTGATTGGTGGCTTTTTCCTTTATCGGCATCTTACGAAAAAATATGAGGCTGAGAACAAAAAGATCTCAGATAAATTAAGTGACCGCTCTTATAATGTTATGGTTCAGAAATGGGACCTTGAAAGAAAACACTTAACGATTTCTCAACAAAACCAAGAGATCCTTGACAGTTTGCATTATGCAAAAAATATTCAGTCAGCTATTATGCCGCATGCAGATTCGATCGATAGAATTTTCACGGATGGTTTTGTATTGTATATGCCAAAAGATATTGTTAGTGGAGATTTTTATTTTCTTGAGGAATTTAATGACCGCATTTATCTGGCTGTTGCCGATTGTACAGGTCACGGAGTAGCAGGCGCATTCATGAGTATGGTTGGAACAGCTTTACTGAAACAAATAATTTTGCAAAATAAATTTACCGATCCGGCAAAGATCCTGAACGAATTGAATGAAGGAATTGTAGAAGCATTAAGACAAAAGCAAACTTCCTCACATGGAGGAATGGACATTGCAATGTGTGTAATCGATAAAAGTGAAATGACTTTGCAGTTTGCAGGTGCAAACAGGCCGCTGCATATTGTCAGAAATGAAACTAGTGAATTGATCAAGCCGGATAAACTTCCTATTGGCGGTTTCAATGCAGATGAAAACAGGACATTCAGGTCACAAAAAGTTGCTTTGGAAAAAAATGATCGTTTATATTTATATACCGATGGATATGCAGATCAATTTGGTGGAATAGAAGGTAAAAAGATAATG
>JAYUWA010000194.1:0-2036 GCA_043753795.1 Bacteroidota bacterium
TAGTTTTATTTCGGATGGAAATGCTTCGCTTTCTTCTTTGCAATTATTTACAGATAAAAAAATTCTACTGTTAAATCTAGATTATTGTCAGGATCACCCAGCAATATATTTTCCGAAAATGAAAAAAAGTATGAGTGCAGCTATGGATCATTCTGCATTCAATTATAGTCAGGGAGCAAGAATTGAAGGGCAATTTATATTAAGACCAATTGATACCACAAAATTAATAGTAATAATGAATAATCCTGATGGATACCTTTCTTCCATGGTTTGGACGGAACATGCAGACTTTTCCGACATCCGTACTCAACGTGCCGTCATGTTTGGCAGTGAAGAAATAGTAAATGCTGATTCTGCAATAGGTGGTTTTGTTGGACATGGTATTCCAATCACCAAAAGTGTTTTTTATGATAACCCAACTAAGGAAAAGAATTCAAAAAGGGATAAGAGATTTAAAACTCCCTCAATTTCTATTAAGCGATCACCAGAGTTTCTCGATTTGCTAAAACAATTGAAGAAAAAAGAATTCGAAATTTGTCTTCATACTCCTGATCCATATACAACGAAGCGAGAATTTGCGGAGGAAGCTATGAAGTTCATGCAGGAAAATTTCGCCAGTGTAAACTGGATCGATCATGGGTATGACAATTCTCCAAAGTCAAATCGTGAAGATATTAATTGTGACGGGCTTGACAGTACTTCAAAATTTTACATGGGGGATCTTTTTAAAAAGTATGGAGTGAAATATAATTGGAGTAGTTATTATGAAGATAATGGCACTTTCGCAAATGCCTCATTCAATTCATTTTTTACCAATCCTTATTCAGGATGGGGTGATTCATATGCTGCCCCGGAATATTTTCGCAATCCAAAAAACGAGTCGCTTATTTCATGGCGCACAACGTATACCTTGGATCCGCCGGATGGATCGTTATGGAGTTATTATTTTGATGACGTCCGTTTGAATGATCTCGTACAAAGCAAAGGTGATTGTATCTTACATTGCTATCTGGCCAGAGTTGATTCAACAACAGGATTCTATTCTTATGTAGATGGAAAAATAGTTGTTAATCCTGAATTCGATAAAGTTCTGGCAAAGCTGAAAAAATACATGGATGAGAACAAGATCTGGGTAACTACAGTTGAGAAATTACTTGATTACCGGTTGCAATTGGAGAATGTGAAAATACAGTACTTGAAAAATAATCAGGTCGTTGTTTATAATGCAAATTCAAATACTGTAAAAGGAGTGACTGTAATTTCAAATTCATCGAGTATAAGCGCCGGAGAGAAAAACATCAGATTGAAAAAAGTAGATGGTGAGACCATTGCTATTTTCGATCTTGCTCCAAACGAAAAGCTCATTCTTGATTTAAGATAAAGTAATGATAAAAAAAATACTGCGTGTTTTATTAAAGACTGTTGCATGGTTCTTCGCAATCAGTATTTTTTCTGTTATCATTTTCAGATTCGTCCCGATTCCAATCACGCCATTGATGATCATTCGATGCGTTGAACAGAAGTGGGATGGCAAAGATCTGAAGTTGAAGAAAGATTGGGTGTCATTGGAAAAAATAAGTTCGGCAATGCCACTTGCGGTTATCGCTGCTGAGGACCAGAAGTTCGAAGAGCATTTTGGATTCGATCTTGAAGCAATAAAGAAAGCAGAAAAATATAACAAAAAGCATCAGGGCAAAAAGACAAAAGGTGCAAGCACGATAAGTCAGCAGACAGCAAAAAATGTTTTTCTTTGGCAAGGGAGAAATTGGATCAGGAAAGGTTTTGAAGTGTATTTTACTTTTCTGATAGAGATCTTCTGGAGTAAACAAAGAATAATGGAAGTTTATCTCAATGTTATTGAAATGGGAAATGGGGTGTATGGAGTGGAAGCAGCGGCACAGGAATACTTCCATAAGCCTGCGTCAAAACTAAGTGTCAGAGAAGCTTCGCTCATTGCAGCTGTCCTTCCGAGTCCCTTAAAATGGAGTCCTGTAAAGCCAAATGTACGCGTTCAGAAGAAGGCCGGACGCATCATG
>JAYUWA010000195.1:0-6360 GCA_043753795.1 Bacteroidota bacterium
AAATCAGAAACAGGTGGTTGCTTTAAGTTCCAGGAATTTAAATTATCGAAGACCGTAGTCTTGACTACATTTTTTATTATTGCAGTAGTTGCTGTATCAAGACCAAAATTAAATGTGATGAATGTAGGATCCTTTTTAAAAATTGTGGTGTAAAAACTACATGCAGCAGCATAAGATCCTGCAACTGACGAATGACTTTCATCCGGCTGGTATAATTCTATTGTGGGATAGTTTTGTCGGATAAAGTTCCATACAACTGAAACAGGAGATACTTCACCATTTATTGTTGTTGCCAGGGAGAGATATCTATTTCTTAATGTACTATCCATGCCTTCATAAGTACACATAACAGGATAACCGGAACAATTTGTTGCATCACCATTTTTTCTGCCCCAGGTCATATACATCATTGTAACAGAACAGGGATTATACTGTGAAATTAAATTGTTAAGATAAATGCCCCCGTTGTTGAACTCGCTGATATTTGTAATCGGTTCTTGACTTTGTCCCTGCAGAACTACATAATTCCAATCGCCGGCCATAATTTTATTTTGACTAATGACATCTCCGCCATGATCAATTAACTGGTAACCTCCTGGTGTGTGACTATCAAAGATCAAAGAATCTCCGGTTGATAATGCTATGTCAGAAACTATCTGAGGTAGATTGTTTACTCCCGTGTAACTGTTTCCCAGAAATAAAACCTTTCGGGTTACCTGTGCTTTGAGATTTGATTCAGAAAATAGAATTGATAAGGAAAGCAGGATGAGAAATACTTGTTTCATTAATTTAATGTTGTGTATTGTCTTGAGAGAATAAGTTTGGAATAATTCCAAAACACTTTATCCGAAGATATTAATTTATTCACCCGGAAGCAAGATTATAGTAATAGATTTGGAGACTTTTTTATTAAGCCCTCAAAATCTTCTCCATTTTCCTACCCTTCGCCAATTCATCTACCAACTTATCCAGATACCGGACTTTTTGTGTCAATGGATTTTCAATTTCTTCTATGCGATAGCCGCAAATTAAACCATTAATAAGTGGCGCATTAGCATTCAATTTTGCTTTTTTGAAAAATGTTTCAAAGGTTACTTTTTCTTCAATCAGAGTTTTTATTTTTTTTTCATCAAATCCTGTGAGCCATTCAATGACTTCATGCAACTCCTTTTTAGTCCGGCCTTTCTTCTCAATTTTTGTTACATAATGTGGATATACTGTAGCAAATGTCATTTTTGCCATCCGCTCATCGTGACTACTTGAATTATTCATTTGTATAAAATTATGCTCTTGTACTAACTATGATTTTCCTGCTAACTTTTATTTCAATCGTTCTAACTTTCCTTTTCTCTTAACTATGTTTTTATAATCCCATTGAAGGTCTTTTGATTTTTTTAACCAGCGCTTCAAATCTTTTAGCTTTATCTGGTCGATTTCAGTGTAAAAGAGAGATGCGTCCTTAAACTTTTTCCCAACTATATTTAAATTTTCTTCGTCAAAATCTGCACCACTCCAGAACATAAGTCTTATTCCGGGTTTTTGTTTACTGAATCCTACGATCGGATTATCATCTAAGAACCATACGGGATGTGCATGCCAGATCTTACTTTCAGCTTTGGATAATTCTTTGTCGATGGTTTCTGTCAGAAGATTACAAATTTCTTTTTCTTCACGCGACAAGTTTGAGTTGTAAGATTTAATTTCTTTATTCATTATTTTTTGCTGTTACATTTTTGTTCTCAAAGTAAAATTGTAGTAGATGATTTCTTCTTTCGCTTGACTAACGAGAACTTCTCCAATTCTCGGACTGAAAAAGTTTACAGCGCAGTCTCCGGTATCAGGAATCAGTGCATCCATGTTTTTATGGTAACAATGTCTGAAAGTAGATTTCAATACTTTTAAAGATGCACTGACAAAATCATCGTCACGGATCTCTTTCAAATTCTCGATCGTGATCAGTGAATCGACATCCAATGGATTAAACCGAAACATTGCAGCGGTACATTTTTCTTGCAAATTTTTAGTTTCTATATGAATGTTCGCATCTCCTTCAAGGTAGTATCCCGTAACTCCGGAAGTACTTCGAATTTCTAATATCTTGCAATTCGTTGCTACAAAATTTATTGAATCAGTTTTAAAAGTAAATGTCTTCGCTTTAAATGTCTTTGGATTCAACCATTCAACTGATTCTACGCGGTGAGCTTGAGCTGAGCAGAAATAAATTGATACTACTAATAAAGGAAGGAATAGGAGATGTTTCATTGTCGAAGTTTTATTGATTGATATTGGAATATTAGCTGCCGGCAATATGGTAACTAACTCAGACTGCCAGCGCTAATATAATAAAACCTCCAATTATTTTCTCATACTTATTTATTATCGGTTTACTAGTAAATATGCCATTCCGTGTTTTTTATGGTTTATGTCAAACAGCCCACCGGCAATGATCGATAATGTTGTCATCACTTGGAAATTAGTTTGTTTAATTGTTCGAAGCACATAGTGATTCCTTGCTCAAAGCCCATCTCAATTATTTTTTGTAATTGTTCTTCCGATGAAAATCTCATTTTGAATTCTACTTTGGTGCCTGTCAATGTTATTGTAAATACATTACTGCCTTTGGAGACAGGTAATTCAGGATTTACGATTCCATTTTCATCGCAGAACGCATCTTCAATATCAAATTTTTTATGAAGGTCAATTGCCGTATAGTTCATTCTTCCCCACATCTTTTCATTTTCAGGTCCAACCATTGCATAAAGCCAATAACCTCCAACTGAGAAATCCTGAAATTTTGTTTCTGCTCCCCATGGTGCCGGTCCCCACCATTGATCTAATATTTCACTTTCTGTAAATGCTTTCCAGACCAATTCTATCGGTGCTTGAAATTCTCTTGAAACGAGAATGGACATTTCTTTAATGTCCTTCACTACTTGCGTTGTATTTTGACTCATCTTCTATTTTTTTTTAAGGTTGCTAACACTTTATCTAATTGATTGAATTTTGTATCCCAGATTATTCTGAATTGTTCTAGCCATTTGTCTAATTAAAAATAAAACTCCTTTATATGGTTTTTGTTCAGGATAAATAATGATGTATTTATTTTTAGTAGTATCATCATCATTTAAAAATATCGTTTGAGGTCTGCTATAAACATTAGATTTTGGATTATGTGAAATCTAATTCATTGAATCGATTAAACTTTCAAATTCTTTTTCACTCATCTCTGTGATTTCATTATTATAGTATTAATGTCTTATCTGCCAATTAAACCACTCAATATTATTTCATAGAGTGTAATGCAACTCTATTGCCTTCCATATCGATAATATGTGCCATAAAGCCATTTCCTTTTACAATACCTCCTCCAACTCCATTTTGCATATCACATGGTAACATACCATATTGCCCATCAGGAAATGGCATTTCCATAATTTCAGTGCCATAAAGTGTTTCGTAAAATTTCTTTGCTCTTGCGAAATCATTTACCGGGATTTCAAACCAGTTAAGTGAATTTACCATTTTTTTCTTTTTTTTGAGTGTGAACTACAAATAGCAATAATCCACCGTTGGCTTGCAAGAATTAATGAGTTTCTCTCGTTGATGCAACCTTGAATTCAATATAAACCAGTACGCAAACGAGCATTACCTCTAATGTGAAATATGTAATTCCTAAAACAGTGAATCTGGAATAGTATGCAATCACAAGTCCCATAGTTAAAACGCAATAGAGTAGGTTAGCAATGCCAATTGCTTTGATAAAGATTGTCCGAAATCCTTTTAAGAAAAGATAACAACAAATTGAATAAATAAAAAAGCATGCAGCAATTGCAGATAGATAGGTCAAGATCGTTTTTGGCATTCCGAAGTATTCGTTGAAGTTTCTCAGGACAAAGAATAATAGAGACGCAGTTAACAAGGCACCAAAGCCATCAATTAAGAAAAGTATTTTTGGCTTTCCGGAAAAATATTTTATAATTTCTGATATTCTAGTTGTCACTTAGTATCTTGATTAATTAAGAATCAAATTTTGAACTATCCCATTCAACTCCGTGAGGAAACAACTCTGGCTTTCTTTTTATCATTTCTGATGCAATCAATGCACTGTTTCCTCCTCGTTCTTCCAGTTTAGAAATAATATTCAAATAACTTTTTTCATCTCTGTTTTGACTCAATTTAAAGACGTTCTCAAGTTTTTCGGCTTTGATCTCAAACCCGGCAATAGCCGGCATCATTTTACTTAAATAATTTTCCGGCAGGTTATCGAAAATAGTAATTGATTCAGTATTTCCATTTTCAAATTTTAATGTGAACTTCCGCATCAATTGAACCAATTCATCAGACGTCATAAAATTCATTTTGCCGCTGACGTGTACACTCATATAATTCCATGTGCTCCCAATTTGCATATTGTTATACCAGGTAGCACTGACATACGTATTGGGACCAGTAAACACAACCAAAGCATTTGGATTCTGAACAAATGCTTTATGGTGATCAGTGTTTCGCATAATGTGTCCTTGTAAATACAATTCGCCATTTCTTTCTTCGAATATTATCGGAATCTGTGTTGCAACTTGTCCGCCGGACCTAGTACTTCCCGTTAAAAATGCCAACGGATTATTTTCTAAAAGTTCCAATATTACTTTTTTGTCTTTTTCTTTGAAGTATGAGAAGTGGTACATGGTTATTTTATTGAGATACAATTATTAATTTGATAGGATGTATTGGTTACGTAGTTTAATTTCTTGTTTTCTCTTTCCTTAAGATAATCCAGATTAATATACTAAAAAGAGCTGTCAGGAAAGCAAATTGTTTTTCGAAAAAAGTTTTTGCAAAAATATTTCCGATTGTATTAAGAGTAAAAATGGCAAAGAAACTCCACAGAATTATATTTATTACTTGAGGTGAAAACTTGTACTTAACAAAGTTGCCCTTCATTAGCAATACCCATGATAAAAGCAGATTAAGCAATATAGAAACGGATTCAAAAACATACATTTCCTTATCGTTATGAAGTCTTCCGCCCCAGGCTATATCGTAAGGAATTAATTTAGTAATAATACAGATATGAAAGACGATAATTAAAATTAGTAATCCCAAGAATATTTTTATTGCATTGTTAAAAATAAAATTCATGTGTTTTTAGTAGGAATTAATTGATGAAATGAACTATAGAAGAATCTACAAATTAATCCACGTTTAAAAATAACATTCGGGCTTAACGCCAAGGAGGCCAGACTCTTGAATCGAAGATAGAACATTTTTCTTATATTCAGGAGCAGAGGATAAATTGAATTTCTAAAAAGTTGCAGAATATTAGATCAATATCTGTTCCCAGACTTTACTTAGGTTCTCAAATGTTATCCCGGCATTTGCAGGACTTGAACTTGGTAATGAAATATATTTTAGGGCAGTATTTATTTTGAAAAATTTAATGAAAAGAGCTTCTGCTTTCTGACCATTGAAACCAATAACTTTTAAATTCCTGTGACTGGCAATAAAACTGTTTAAATCATTCGGTTCTACATCTTCAATTGCGCTGTCAAGACTTCCTTTTCTATTTGCTTTATGAACAACATCCCAGACGCCAATTTTATTATTCAGTAATAATAGTTTCTTTTCAGAGTAAGTAATAGGGATTTCATTATCAGTTATCGCCGAAATTATTTTCCAAAACCTGTTTTTTGGATGACCATAATATTCTGCAAGTTCAAGTGATTTATCGCCCGGTAAAGATCCTAAAATTAAAATCGTTGTAGATGAATCAGAAATGGGAGTGAAGGAGGATTTTGTATAATGAGTCAATGTTGATGTTGATTATATGCAATAATCAATGTTATTCATAACAATTATGTGTACTGAGAAAATAAAATTTGATTCCAATTGCATTGGCTTTTCAATTTGTTATTTAGCAGGAATATAAATATCAAAAGTTGCACCTTTGTTAAGTTCACCTTTTGCCGTGATTACACCGTTGTGATTCTCTACGAATTTCTTTACTATTGAAAGTCCTATGCCTGTTCCGTTGTATTCATTTTTTCCATGCAACCGTTGGAATACTTCAAATATTCTTTCATTGTATTGTTCTTCAAAACCAATTCCGTTGTCTGAAATTGTGATGTGGCAATATTTATTTTGCGGTAAAAGATTTCTAAGTTTAATTGTCCGTTATTTTTGGAATGTTTGCCAACGTTTAACATTAGCGAAGCATTATTATTTTACCGAAAAAAAAAAGTCAAAAAATAACGTAAGGCTAAGACTGTTCTAACTTTACTTCCACTTTTTTTAAATCGGAAGTTGCCGGGCCATTAATAACTTTGCCTTCGGTAGTAAATCTGGAGCCATGCATGGGGCAAT
>JAYUWA010000196.1:0-6346 GCA_043753795.1 Bacteroidota bacterium
GGAGTAGCGACATCTTCTATTTTGTAATTCTCCCATAATCCATCACTGTCCCGAAAAGTTTTCAATCCACTTTCAGCACTGATCCCCGCACCACTAAGAACAACAACACTTTTCATTTTCATTTTTCACACCTCACTTTTTACTTCACTCCACTTCATTTTTCATTTTTTCACTTATTCACTTTCCAGTTCCCTTCAAACTTAACCCCATTCAGAAAATCCCTGATCTTCATTTTATTTCTTCCTGAAAGTTGCAGTTCATTTATAGATATATATCCGCCTGATAAATAGATATGAAGAAAGCTCTTATTGTCAGTGTCAATTTTTCCAACTGGAAAAGAATGTCCGATTGAAGTCGCATCGGCATCAAAGATCTTTACAGAAAAACCAATTCCATTATCGTTGAAGAATTCGGTATGGGCTGCAGGATAAGGTGATAGTCCACGGATAAAATTTCTAGCTTCAACAGGTGTGAATAGCAATGAAAGTTTAGTATTTTCTCTGTTAAGCTTAGGAGCGGTACGTAAAGTACCATTAGTTAAAGTATTCTGATCAACAGATTTAACCTTTCCTGATTCAATCGCTTGTACCGTTTTTAAAACCAACTTTGAGCCGGTTATCATTAACTTGTCGTGAATGGTTTCTGCTGTGTCTTCTTCTCTGATTTCGACCTCCTCCTTGAAAATAATATTTCCTGTATCGATTTCATGTCGGAGGAAGAATGTTGTAACTCCTGTAGACTTTTCACCATTGATTACCGCCCAGTTAATTGGTGCTGCACCTCTGTATTGTGGTAAAAGGGATCCATGCAGATTGAAAGTTCCAGCTTTTGGCATATTCCAGACTGCTTCAGGTAACATTCGAAATGCAACCACAATCTGTAAGTCTGCTTTTAAAGATCTGAGCTCTTCAATAAAAGCTTCATCTTTCAGATTGGTGGGCTGCAAAATTTTCAGTCCATGTTTTTCCGCGCACTGTTTTACCGGCGATGAAAGAATTTTCTGACCCCTGCCTGCCGGCTTATCAGGTACGGTTATCACTGCTGAAATTGGATATCCGTTTTCTACCAGAATTTCCAAAGATGGAACAGCGAAATCAGGCGTTCCGAGAAAAACAATCTTGGGTTTGTTCGTCATGCCTACAAAGATAACTACGAATAAATGGCTTGAACTTGAAATTCAGAATAGTTATTACAGCAGATTGTGAATTTAAATCAAGATTCTAAATATTCTTCAACTTTTTCCAGACTCCGGATCGGAGATACCAATAACAGGCAACTCCTGCAAAGAGCCAATAAATTACCTCTGAAAACCAGACTACTTCAACTGATCCTTTAAATATAAATGTGGCCAGATAGTTATACAACATATAAATAAAAATTGCTGCAATCTCAATGTACAGAACCACTTTGGTTGCACCGGTGCCGCTGACTGCATTGATACAAACAATTGCAAATCCAAAAAAGATCAAAGCAATATTAACGATTTGAAGGCAGGACATAGAATCGTTGATCAGTTTTATGTCATTAGTAAAGATGGAAAGTATCTGAACAGGGAAAAGAAGGTTTATTACAATCATGACAATAGAAATAATCATAGTGAGTTTAATGATGTTGTTTACTAACCTAAGAACTTCATCCTTTTTACCCTGACCAATTATATTACTTACCATGCTATTTGCTGCAACCGAAAACCCCCAGAATGGAGTCATGCTGATCATATAAGCTCCCCTTACAATATTGGAAATTGCTAATTCATGACTGCCTATTTTTTCTATAAAAACAAAAAATACAAACCACGCACCCATAGAAAGTAAATTCTGAACAATAATAGGAGAGGAGAGTTCAAAGATTTTTACTGTCAACTCTCTTTTAAAAGATACAAATTTAAATAGTTGATATTTTACAAGATCTCTTTTTAGGAAAGTATAAGCTCCGATAAATATTAATGCAAGCAATTCTGCGATTGAAGAGGCAAGACCTGCACCGGCAATTCCAAGTTTTGGGAAACCAAGATTACCAAAGATCATTCCATAACCAAGCACGATATTTATTCCTGCCATTAGAAAGGAATAGATTCCAAATATCTTTGGAATAGCGATTCCAACAAACAAGGATCTGAAAGCTGTTGCGATCAGTACAAAGAAAATTCCATAGGATCGATAATTAAGAAATTCAGTGGTTGCTTCAACCAGTTTAGGTTCATTAAGTATCAATGGCAGTAATGGTGGCGCAATCCATTGAAGAATTGCAAATAATACAAATCCGGTCAGAAAAAGTATTATAATACTTTGGTCGAAGATTTCACCAATTGATGAATTATTTCCTTCTCCTTTTCTTCTTGAAATAATTATCTGCGTTCCCGTTCCAATAGAGGTTCCTATCATCGCAAAGACAAAATACAAGACTCCACCTACGGCTGATGCACCTAATTCTGTTTCACCGATACGGCCAAGAAATGCAGTATCGGTAATATTGATCAATGTCATCGACAATGCCCCTAACGTTACGGGCATAGCAAGCTTTATGATCTCCTTATAAGTTGTACCTAATGCCATTTATCAGTCAACTTGCAAAACAAGTCCTTTCAGATATTCACCTTCCGGATGATAAATGCTTATTGCATGATCAGGACCTTGGGTGAGTTGGTATAAAATTCTGACATTTCGTTTTGATTGAGCTGCAGCCTGAAATACAATTTTTCTGAAAAGCGTTTTATCAATCACCTGCGAACAAGAAAACGTAAATAACAATCCACCGGGTTTAACTTTATGGAATCCTTCAGTATTCAGATTCCGATAGCCAACGGTCGCTTTGTCGACAGACGATAAATGTTTTGCAAAAGCTGGCGGATCAAGAATTACAATATCATACAGGTCTTTAGTTGACTTTAAAAAATCAAATGCATCCATTGCATGAAATTGATGCCGGTTTGCAGCCTCATTCAATTCAGCATTTCTGATCGCAAGTTCTCCTGCTTTTTTTGAACTATCAACTGAATGCACTTCAGAAGCTCCTGCTGCTAGGGCATACATTGAAAACCCTCCTGAATACGAAAATGTATTCAATACTCTCTTGTCTTTCGCATAAGCAGCAAGTAATTTCCTGTTCTCACGCTGATCAATAAAGAATCCTGTTTTCTGACCTTCAACCCAATTGACATAAAACTTAATATCGTTTTCAAAAACTTCCGATTCAGATATGGAGCCGAAAAGAAAAGAGTTCTCCATCAGCAATGAATTTTGTTTACTCATTGTCTCTGAACTTTTATCGAAGATCGCTTCAAGAGAAGTTCCGTATAATCTCTTAAGAGCAGAAACAAAATGTTCTTTCTGCTCATGCATTCCTACTGTGTGAGTTTGAATAACAGCAACTGCTCCATAAATATCAATTATCAATCCCGGCATTCCATCTCCTTCGGCATGAATCAGACGATATATATTGGTTATCCTGCTTCCGATCAATCCCAGACGATCTCTGTTGTCGTACGCTTTTTTGAATTTTTCATGCCAGAATTCTTCACCGCAATCAGTTTGTGAAAATGAAAATAATCTGACCTTGATCGAACCTTCATGAAAATGGCCTGTTGCCAGATATTCATTTTCACTTGAGAAGACTTCAACTATTTCACCTTCTTTCGGATTACCAATCTCTTTCGCAATTGCACCGGAAAAGACCCAAGGGTGAAAAAGTCGTAACGACCGGTCTTTTTTAGGCTGCAATATCACTTTCGCATAATTATTCATATGCGCCAAAAGTACAATTATTTAGATGAAAAGGAGGGAAGTGCTCTTAAAAAATGAGGATGCTTAATGATTAACTGTCAGGATCTCACCATCTCTATAGTATATCTGTTCATTATCAACCAACCACTCTATCACTTTCAAGGTATTTTCCTCTGTTGCCGGACGCATTCGTAAGATCAGGTCTGATAGCCCGATTTCATTTTCCTTCAGCAGATTTTTTATGCGCATGGAAATCTCATCAAACTCCAGATCAGAAACTCCTGCTTTATTTCTTTCCAGACAGTAATCACAAACGCCACATCGTTCAGTATTGATCTCTCCGAAATAAGCTACCAGCATCTGACTTCTGCATCTGTTTTCTGTTTCAGCATAATGAAGAAACGAACGAGCCCGCTCAATGAATCTGTTTTTTCTCTCTACAAGATTCTCTTTATCGATCAACAAAAGTTTTTGATCAAGACGGGCTTCGGTATATGTCAATTGAGGTTTGTCTGTGAAAGGAATGTAATTCAGAATCTGCAATTTGTGCAAAGCATTCAAAAATGATTTGGTTTCATCAACCGATATTGTAGCACGTAAAGCTATTTCTGATTCGTTGATCGCAACATACTCATCAAAAACTCCTTCATATAGCCGAAGGATTACTTTTATAAATACATCATACCGTGGATTCTTTACCTGAAATTCATAAAGATCGTTTGCCCTGATCGTGAAATGCAATCGTGATTGTAAAGCAACAGAATCATTCATTGCAATTAATCCTTGCAACTCCAGAACCTTTAAACAATTATAGGTCTCTGACATATTCATATTATAGCTATTGCAGAAATGGTAAAGATCAAAATCAAAATTTACACCTTTCCCTGATTCTACAGGCATCTGATAATAATTTCCTAATGCCTGATAAACTGCTTTGATTTTTTGAATAGCCGGAAATGTTTGATCTATTCTTTGCTCTAATTCTTCTCTGTCATTTTTGTTATACAACAAGATTCCATAAGCTTTCTGTTCATCTCTGCCGGCCCGACCAGCTTCCTGATAATAGGCTTCCAGACTTTCTGGAGAATCGACATGGACCACAAATCGGACATTGCCTTTATCAATACCCATTCCGAATGCATTTGTTGCTACCACGACTCGCGTTTTTTCTTTCATCCAGTTCTCCTGAACCTTTGACCGCTCACCACTTGTCATTCCCGCATTGTAAGCTTCTGCTGATATTTTATTTCTTTTTAAAAAATCTGCTATCTCTTTCGTTCTTTTTCTTGTGCGGACATATACCACACCAATTCCTTTGAGGCTGTTTGCAATTTTAAGAAGTCGTCCGAATTTGTCTTCTTCATAAAGTACTATATACGCCAGATTCTTTCTTTCAAAACTTTTCTTGAATACATTCTGATTTTTAAAAGCAAGTTTATCCTGAATGTCTTGTTCTACATTCTTAGTTGCTGTAGCCGTGAGTGCCAAAACAGGTACATTAGGCAAATGTTCCCTTATCGCTGCAAGTTGTAAATAGGAAGGTCGGAAATCATATCCCCATTGAGAAATACAATGGGCTTCATCAATTGCCAGCAAATTTACTTTCATCTGCTTTAAACGTTCAAGAAAAATTTCAGATGTTAATCGTTCAGGTGATACATACAGAAATTTTTCTTTGCCATAAATACAATTATCCAGAGCTGTATCAATTTCGTTTCTACTCATTCCTGAAACAATTGAAACGGCAGGAATCCCTTTATTTCTCAGATTCATTACCTGATCCTTCATCAAAGCTATCAAAGGTGAGATCACAATACAGATCCCATCTGAAGCGAGTGCAGGAACCTGAAAGCAAATCGACTTACCACCGCCGGTAGGAAGTAAAGCTAAAGTATCATGACCATCCAGAATTGAAAGGATGATATCTTCCTGTAAAGGTCTGAATGAAGTATGTCCCCAGTATTGATTTAATATCTGCTGAATCTTATTCTTCATTCACAAACAATTAATGTGGAGTAGAAGTTTTTAGTTGCACTAGTGTAACGAATAAAATAAAAACCGTTTTTAAGAGCAGGAAGGGTGATAGAAGAAAAGGACTTTTCATTTTCAACATTCAATACCGATTTACCTGCGACGTCACAGATAAGCAAGTTACTAATTGCTATGCCAAAATTCAGCTGAGAATTTCCTTTGGCTGGATTTGGGAAAATGGATAAATGATCAATATCCAATTCGCCAATGCCTATTCCAAGTTCTTTTTGGTAAACCAGTATCTGCCTATCAGAAACAAAATCAGCTCCAGTAATCAGGAAACCACCATTGACCGAAGGAGCTATATCATATGCAATGTTTATTGCTGAATTTCCAAAATACTTTTTCGACAATTCATTTCCACTTGTATCAGTAACAAGAAACAATAAACGTTTTGCATTAGCGAGCGAATCATGGCCATATCCGGCTAATGCATAATTCCCATCAATTGTCTCGCTAATTGCAAAACCTGCATCACTCATATTTGATCCGGGAATTAATTTCTGCCAGATTGTTGTTGCTGTGGAAATATCGATCTTTGACAACTGAACATCAAACTGAGGACTGGTGCTGGTCGCACTTTCTCCGATAAC
>JAYUWA010000197.1:0-6335 GCA_043753795.1 Bacteroidota bacterium
CTTTGTCAACATTGTCTCATAAAAATGGTTTGATAGTCATTCCTGAGGAAGCGCAGAATTTAGCTGACGGAATTGAAAGGGAGCGTGAGATCACAACACCATATCAGGAAGTGCAAAACAATTTGTTCCGTTCAAATACAACACTTTTTGCAAAACGTTCTTTGTTTGCAATTGATCTTTCATACCAGACAAATGAGAACAAGACGTTTAAAAATAATTTTAGTAATGTAATTGAAAACACCGATGGACTTGATCTGTCAGCTTTCAATTATAATGTCAGATACTCCAGCAATCCATTACGGAAATACACGTTCAGTCTGGGTACAAATGGTAGTTTCAAAGATGTAAAAAACAAAGGAACCTTTAGCAGAATTCCTGATGCAAAAGAATCTGTTCAAGGTGGATACGTTTATTTGAATTATACTTGGAAAAGATTTTTAATACAGGGAGCTTCTCATATTGTGATGAAAAATGTTGAACTCGATACTTACAAAGGCGTAAATGATACATCATCGGCAAGGACTGCAATTAAATTCAAAGATGATTTTATGTCAGTAAATTCAACAGGTTCGATTTCTTATCAGCCAATTAAATTTTTGACATTTAAGATCGGCGCCTCGATTGGTTCTGAAACACCGAATTATCTGCAACTGGCAAATTATTCACTCCATGAAAGAATGTATAGATTTGAGATCGGGAATTTGTCACTCAAGCAGGAAACCAATTTGCAATACGACCTGAATGTAAAAATGGAATTTCCTGCAATAGCTATTGAAGTAAAAGGGTTCTCAAATATGATCAATGATTACATTTATGCATTTGATTCAGGTATCGATACAATTATTTCTGTTGATTCAAATCGTGTAGATACTTTTAATGTTTTCCGATATGATCAGTCGGATGCAACTATCAATGGACTGGGGTTAGCATTGACGATCAATCCGCCAAGTGCGCAATGGGTCAAATTGAATTTATCATACAGTTGGATTGAAGGGAAGTTTAGCAGTGCCGGATATTTGCCTGAAATTCCTGCAAACAAAATGTCAGCAGCCGTAACAATTAAAAGCGAAAAAATGAATTATCTTTATAAGCCATTTTTGACTTTGGCAGCGAGAAATTATTTCAAGAGGGTAAATATTGCAGTCTCTGAAAAAACAAACGAAAGTTATTTATTGCTGGATTTTCATGTAGGCGGAAGTTTCCGTTGGGGTAATCAATTGTTTGAATTAGCAGTGTCGGCCAATAATATTTTGAATACAAATTTCCACAATCAATATTCCTTACTTCGGAATTTAGGTGCAAATGGTGTAGCAGACATGGGCAGAAATGTATCACTTCAGCTTCATATTCCATTTGGCCTGAGTAAATGATACGTTTTTCGCCTTGAAAATGGTGAAAGAATGAGTTTTGAAAAGAATTGAGTGAATCGAACACCTTTTGTGACAATTCACTTAATAATTCCGGAGGTTTTAGCGTTTTTTTAACATCATTTGCCCTTATCTTTGTGTTACATTCTAAAAATTAAGTATGTTGAAAAATTCAATTATCAAAAGTAGTTTGATTCTGCTTTCAATTTCATTCTTATCGAGTGATATAAAAGCTCAGCTTGCCCCACCTCAGGACAAAATCAATTATGCATTAGAACTTATAAAATATGCATATGTCGATACAGTAGATGCGAAGAAGCTGACAGAAGACGCGATCAGAACAATGGTCAAAGATCTTGATCCGCATTCAGTTTATATTCCGGTGGAAGAAATGCGTGAGATGAATGAGCCACTTGTTGGTAAGTTCGAAGGAATCGGTGTTCAATTCAATATTCATGACGATACGATTCTGGTCACTCAACCAATTCCCGGAGGTCCATCTGAAAAGTTAGGGATCCGTGCCGGTGACAGGATCGTGAAGATTGACGGACAAGGCGTTGCTAATGTCAAGATCACTAATAACGATGTATTCAAAAAACTCAGAGGTGATAAAGGAACAAAAGTTACGGTAAGTATTTATCGTCGAGGTATGGTAGACTTGATCGACTATACTATCACACGCGATCAGATTCCGATCTTTTCACTTGATGCTTCTTACATGGTAACGCCTACTATTGGATATATTAAAATTTCAAGGTTCGCCGATTCGACAGTTGAAGAATTCAAAGAAGCACTTGCTAAACTTAAGAAGAAGGGACTAGAAAGTCTCATCCTGGATTTGCAAGGCAATGGCGGCGGTTATCTGAACAGAGCAGTAGAGTTGTCGGATGAATTTCTGAATGAAGGTAAAAAGATCGTTTTCACTCGTGGACGTACTAGTCCACCGGAAGATTATAGTTCATCAGTTATTGGTGGATGGGAAAAAGGTAAGCTTGCAATTCTGGTTGATGAATCATCGGCAAGTGCAAGCGAGATCGTTTCCGGTGCTGTGCAGGATTGGGATAGAGGTTTGATCATTGGTCGTCGTTCATTTGGAAAAGGTCTTGTACAGAAACCATTTCAATTACCTGATGGTTCAGCCATCAGATTAACTGTTGCGCATTATTACACTCCTTCAGGCAGAAATATTCAGAAGCCTTACAAATTAGGAGAAGAAGATGAGTATGAACTTGATTTTTCGAATCGTGTAAAGAGTGGTGAATTATTCAGTGCTGATAGCGTAAAATTTGCGGACTCTACTCAGTACTTCACGAATTCAAAAAGACCGGTCAAAGGTGGTGGTGGTATTATGCCTGATATTTTTGTACCTTTAGATACAACCAGCAATTCAACATTCTATACTGACCTGTTGCGTAAAGGAGTTCTTGGTGATTTCTCTTTGACTTACACTGATAATCATCGTGCAGAATTGTTAGGAAAGTATCCGAACATAGAAACTTTCAAGAGCACGTTTGTTTTAGATGATAAATTGTTTGGTGAATTTCTTGCAGCAGGAGATAAAGCAGGAGTGAAGAAAGATGAAGCCGGATTAAAAACATCGGAAAAAGCATTGAGAATACAATTGAAGGCATTGTTGGCACGGAATCTTTGGGACACCAATGCTTATTTCGAAGTAATAAATGATCTGAATAATGCATTGAAGAAAGCAATTGATGCCATCAATGGAAATACCTATGAAAGAATGAAAATAGCAGCTAAATAAAATACAATGCACAAACCCATTTTAAGAGGAATGATCGTTTCATTCCTCTTCTTTATTTTATCAGAAAATATTTTTGCACAGATAACAGTAAATTATCCTGTGAAATTTTTGTCGTGGAATATTCTCAATTTTCCAAATTCTAATCCAACGGTTGATTCTGCACTACGTTTTCCTGAATACAGAAAGGTGATGCAATTTTCAAATCCGGATCTGGTAGTGACGATGGAAAATACCTCTGCAATGGGAGCCGGTTGGTTTTTATCGAACGTGATGAATTCCGGACAAGGTCATTTTGCACAGGGAACTTATATCAATGGATATGATTCTGACAATGCACTTTATTACAATGATTCACTTTTTCAGTTTATCTCAAATGTGCCAATAATTACAGCATTGCGGGATATCAGTCACTATACATTAAAGTTCATTGCAACCGGCGACACCATTCATATTTTTGCGGTTCACTTAAAGGCGAGCCAGGGATTTGAAAATGAGCGGCGCGACGAAGTTTTGTTACTTCGAAATGTTACCAATGCCTTTCCGGAAGGAACAAATTTTCTAGTTGCCGGAGATTTCAATTTCTATGGTTCTTTCGAGCCCGGTTATTCTGCATTGTTATTTGACAATGGAATTAACGAAGGTTACTTTATTGATCCGATCAATATTACGGGAGTCTGGAATAATTCTTTTTACGCACGTTATCATACGCAATCAACCAGATTGACATCTGTTGGTGGTGGTTCGACAGGTGGAATGAATGACAGGTTTGATATGATTTTATATTCAAAAGCTGTTGAACTTCCTGATGGAGTTTATTATGAACCCGGGACATTCAATAATATTGGCAATGATGGAAATCATTTCGACAGATCGATCAATAATGGATTCAATGGTGCAGTACCTTCTAATATAGCTACGGCATTATATAATTGTTCCGATCACTTGCCGGTGGAAATGATTTTGAAGTTTGGCAGAACGATTGGCATCGATGAATTGAATGCTTCAGTAAGTTCATTTGAAGTTTTTCCGAATCCGATTATCGATCATTCAATTGTACGCTTTAGTTTGTTGAAAAGAGAAGAACTTTCATTGACAGTTAGTGATCTAACAGGTAAGATCGTCTTTTCTAAGCCGGCAGCGTTTTATGAAAACGGTGAGAATGTGATCCAGCCGGAAATAGGGGCAGATGTAAGTGCCGGTATTTATTTACTTACTCTTTCAGGAGATAAAGTGCTGATTAATAGAAAAGTAAGTATTTTTAGATAAGCTAAAACATTGCTTTTTTTTGAAAAAAATTGCCATGAAAAGGTAGAAACATTTTCAACTCTTCGGAGTTAAAAATGGTACGAGCCGATTTCGGTATGAAAAAGAAAACCAAAACTTTACCAAAGCCATTTGTAGGAGCACTTTTGATCTCAGAGCCATTTAATCCTGAGCCTACATTCAAGCGTTCAGTTGTGCTGATCAGTCAGCACACTGTTAAAGGTTCAATTGGTTTTATAATCAACAAACCTACTCAACTGAAAGTCTGCGAAGCATTAGATGATTTTCCCGATTTCGATGCATGTATTTACTGGGGCGGATCTATCAAACTTGATTCGATCTATTACATTCATTCCATTCCGCATTTGAAAGGTGCCCATAAGATCTCTGATGGATTATATTGGGGCGGAGATTATCAGCAGTTGAAACTGATGATTGAAGCAGAAGAAATTTCACCGGATCAGATAAAGTTTCTTGCCGGTTATTCTGCTTGGCATAAAAAAGATCTGCAGGAAGAACTGAAGACCGATAACTGGTGGATCACCGAAGCCGATGCTTATGATATTTTAATTGAAGAGCCTACAGTTATGTGGGGCAATGTATTGCAACGTATGGGACACGTTTACGGAATATTGAATGATTTTCCGGAAGATCCGAATCTTAATTAGGTCAAAGTTCAAAGTTCAAAGTTCAAAGTTGGCTTCGTAGTATGCTACGAAGCCAACTTGACCTTTGACCTTTGAACAAAAATTAAATCACGGCCTCAAATGAATAGTCCGGGTAACACCATTCTTAGTAACCGTAGCCTCATCATCACAAGTTCCTGAACCGAAATCGATCGTACGAACGGGTCGAGTGCTTGGAGTTATTTGAAGAGTTCCGCTAGTTATCCAATTGCAATCGTGTTCGCGTTTTAGATTTGTCAGAACACAATTTACAGCATCTCCATCAGAGTTTGATCCATCAGCAGTTCCATTCACAAGATAGTCGTCATTTTCCCAGATGTTATCTCCAAAACCCGCTACCATTTCCCGGTTTCGTGTAGAGTTCCAGGTTCTCCATGAACCATCAGCACGAGTGATTCGCATATTTGTTGCAGTGATCGTCCAGTTCATATTGCCTGCAGTATTGAAGCCGTTGTTTATTACGGAACGTGATCCTTCAACATGTCGGCTATTGACATAAAAGCTATCAAATGTTGCGATCCAGGATGAGCCTGCATCAAAATAACCGCTGCCGGTATAATTTACGATTACTTTTCCGGCACGAATTTTCCCGTCAGCACCGGTGCAACCATTATGGAAATCGTATGTGATCATGTGGTTGATTGAATCATGTGTTACAGTTGCGCATGAAATAAAGTTGAATTGATCGTGATTTGGATTTGTAGCATTACTTTGACTGAATGTGCCTGTTCGTGCAACTTGTGCAGACATATTATCAATGTCCTGACCGATCGTCTCAGCCTGTCCGATATCTTCTGCAGTAGTTTGAAAAGCTTCAGTGTCTGATTCATCTTTTTCTTTTTTACAGCCGTAGTTGAAAGCGACTAAAGAAAGAACAGCAGCAAAGATCAGAACTTTTGTTCTGTGAGTTTTTGATTTCATAGTTTATGTTATTTGTTGGCGGTAGGACGCAGGCAGACAACAAAGGTTTAATTTAGGTAAATTAGTGAGTAGTAAGTTGTGAGTAGCACAGGATAGTTAATTTGACTTATTTCTTACTACCTACTACTTAACCCGTTGTTCGAAATTCAAAACGTTCGCCCTTCGACTTCGCTCAGGGACCGTGGCTTTTGGGCAGATATGTGTGAATTTTTTGCGAAGAAAATTCCCTTAAAATTAAAGTTTAATTTTCTTCGCAAAAAATTCACACATTACCACTTATAAGACGGTCCCCGAGCGAAGTCGAGGGGCAATAATTTCGAACAACGGGTTAACTAA
>JAYUWA010000198.1:0-6325 GCA_043753795.1 Bacteroidota bacterium
AATCGGTAAATTTTTTATTTGCAGAGAAATATTTAACGCTGTCGGATTTCGTTTTGTAAATGTCATAGCTTCTGATGGTCGTCCGTGTAAACAATTCACTCATGTTTTCAAACCATGGCGACTGCGCTGCGCTTCCCGGAGTTCCCAGAAACTTATAGTTATTATCTGATGCTGTATGAACTCTGTCGAGTGAGTAAAGAGATGAATCCGGTCTTTGAAAATTTGGATTTCCATCCCTGAAATCTAATTCATGAATGTACCTGATTGAGGTTGGAACAGTTACAATAGCACTGTCAGGCTTTGCAGCAAAACTTGAAAAATATACTACCTGTAAAACGATAAATAGCAGAACTGCTTTCAGACGCATTTAGACCTTAATTTACGCTTGCGAAGGTAGCTAAATTGTTTGAATGGAGGGATGTGCGAATTGCCTTTAATTACCTTCTTCAGGCATTACTATTGCCATGATGATATAGAGTAAAACCCCTGAACCAAACAACAAAACGGAGGCGACAAAAAGAATTCGGATAAAGGTTGGATCCTGATCAAAGTAATCTCCTAGTCCACCACATACACCCAGGAATTTCTTATTTTTTCTTACAAGTCTTTTCTGCATTTGACTATATTTTGAAGTAAATTTATGACTTTATTTGTAAAAGGAAAATTTAATTAATGAAATGGCACTTTAAGCTCAAAAGTGTGACCCGGATATATGACAACTTTTTTACAGGATCTTGCACTGGAGATAAAAAATAAGTTCAATGAAAACACAGGGCAGGTCTGCCTTGTGTTTCCAACCCGAAGGGCAGGGCTGTTTTTTCAGAAAGAACTTGCATTACTTTATGATGTACCGGTCTGGTCGCCGAAAATTTTCTCTATTCAAGATTACCTGCTTCAATTGGCCGATGCAAACATACCTGATCAGGTTACGTTGTTGTTTGAACTTTATGAAGTCTACCATCATTATTTTCCTAATGAAGAATTCGATGCTTTTTATCCATGGGGTGAGTTATTGATAAAGGATTTTGATGACCTGGATAAATATCTTGCGCCTACATCAAAAGTATTTGCAACTGTCAATGATCTCCATCAGATTGATGCAGATTTTGGATTGCCTGAAGAAGATATGGAAAGGCTACGGATCTTCTGGAGAAATTTCTTCGAACACGATCTTTCCAGATTGAAATCAGAGTTTGTAAACACTTGGAAAAATCTGAATGATATTTATACGGAATTTCGTTCACGACTCAAAGATAAAGGCTGGGCTTATGAAGGAATGGCGTACAGAAATCTTGCAGAAAACATTACTGCCGATTCATTCAATTCATTGAGTGAATATTCTCATACTATTTTTGCCGGATTTTATGCTTTGTCGCCGGCAGAAGAAAAGATCATGTCTTTCCTCATTAGCGAAGGAAAAGCAAGTTCATACTGGGATACTGATTCGTATTATACAAATGATCACGGACAGGAAGCCGGGAAGTTTATCCGGGAAAACCGAATGATCAAAGATGATTATAAATGGAAAGCGGATCATTTCAAAGATATTCCTAAGAAGATACAGTTTGCAGGTATACCCTTGATGGTTGGTCAGACACGATATGCCGGACAGATCTTACAAGAGATGATTGACGCTGGGAAATTCATTCCTGAAAAAACTGCTGTAGTTTTGCCCGATGAAAAATTACTCTTTCCGGTATTGTATTCAATTCCTGAATCAGTTGAAGATATAAACGTAACAATGGGCTATCCGCTTCGACAGACGCCATTGTTCAATTTGTTTGAAACACTTACAGCTCTGCAGAAAAATGCACGATTAGAGAATGATGGAAATTACTCTTTCTATTTCCGGGATGTAAAAAAATTGCTCGATCATACTTACATCCGCTTGGCAGGAGGGAAGGTAATTAATGCATGGCTGGAAAAAATCAAGGAAAATTATATAAGAATTTCATCGAAGAAAATATTTTCAGATTCAGGTTCCGAATTTTTCAAATTGCTTTTTACGATACCGGCAACAATCGATGAAGTTTTCGCTTGGTCGCAAGCGATCCTTCGTACTATTCTTGAAGCCATGAGTGTCCAGGATTTCAAATTTCATCGACTGGAATCAGAATTTATTTACACCTTTTTTACTCAACTTAAGAGACTTGAAGACATTCTGTTAAAGCAAAAAGTGAAACCAACAATTTCAACGTTCTGGAAAATATTTAAAGAAGTCACACAATCCGTAAGAATTCCTTTTTCCGGTGAACCCTTGAAAGGCCTTCAGGTCATGGGATTTCTTGAAACTAGGGTACTTGATTTTGAGAATGTAATTCTGCTTTCTGTGAATGAAGATGTATTGCCGGCAGCAGGAAATTCTCCATCGTTTATTCCATTTAATATCAGGAAAGCGTTTGGACTTCCGACTTATGAAGAACAGCATGCTGTTTCTGCTTTTCACTTCTACAGACTACTTCAAAGAGCGAAGAATATTTATCTCCTTTATAATACAGAACCCAAAGCTCTGACAGCAGGTGAACGGTCTAGATTTTTATTGCAAATCGAGCACGAGTTAAAAACAAAATTTCCTGAATCGATTTCTATTGAAAAGAAAGTAATTACGACACCTATTCTGAAGGAAAGTATTTCTGCCATTACAATAGAGAAATCGGATGTAGTTTTAAAAGAACTTGAGCGGTATTCTTCCGTCGTTTCAGCAGAGCCCAAAGCAAGATTAAGCGCAAGCGGCTTGCAATCTTATATCGCATGTCCTTTGAGGTTTTATTTCAGGTATGTCGCCGGACTTTCTGAGATCGAAGAATTGGAAGAGAACATGGAAGCAGCAACTTTCGGAAAGGTTTTGCATAAAGCCATGCAATTGATCTATGCCGATCTGCATGGAATTGATGCCGGAAAATTGCAGCAACTGAAATCAACTATTAATAATTACGTAGATCAGGCGATTCACGAAGAGTTTCTTGCAATAGATCAACTTGAAGGAAAAAATATATTACTCAGAAATGTGATCCGTGAACTAATCGCTCAGATCCTGGATACAGATAAAGAGTATTTGCCTTTCAAAATTCTTCAATTGGAAAAAGATGTCACATCGATCTTTGAATTCATTCCCGGAACGGTTGTGAAACTGTTTGGAATAATTGATAGAGTAGATGAGAAGGACGGTGGATTGCGTATTGTGGATTACAAGACCGGTAAAGTAGAAAAACGTAAGCCGGCAGCAATAGAAGATTATTTCAGTGATACTGATTATAAGGAGCAATTTCAGGCACTGTATTATGCTTATCTGACAAACAAATCAATTCCCGGAAGAAATATCAGCGTCGGATTAATGGCACTGAAGACAATGAAGGAAGGGATCTGGATGTTGAACAACAACGAACCATTTTCATCAGAACAGTTTTTACAATTTGAGTCGAATCTGAAAAAGTTGATAACAGAGATCTTTGATCCTGCGATTCCTTTCACTCAAACTACAGATGAAAGCAGATGTTTGTACTGCGCATATAAAGAAATGTGTCACCGAGGGGAATAAAAAAAGAGCGATATTTTTAAATATCGCCCTTTTCTATTTATTGTTGATTAGAAATCTTTATTCAATTACCAGTCTTTGTGTTTCGAAATGTATGTTTTCACTTCTGACACTTATTACGTAAACACCTTTTGCAATTTTATCGAGATCGATTTTAAATGAATTGAAACCATTAGCGGATTTCATATGTTGAGCTGAAACCAGATTGCCAAGCATGTCTGTAACTTTTATTTCGAATTTTTCATGCTCAATTGCTTCGAAAGTAATGTTTACATTTCCTTTCGTTGGATTTGGATATACATGAAATGCGCTCTGAGGAATTTCATCTGCATTATCACTTCCATTTCTACAGCCAAGATTTACAGTTACATTTCTTTGTCCCGATTGCCCTGCGCCGCAGGCATTGTTTGCATTAGCTCTGACAATTGCTGAACTGCTGGTTGCTGTAGTGTAATTTACATTTGCTGAAGAACCGGATGGTATAATTGTAGCGCCACCTGTCACTGTCCAATTCCATGAAGTAGCAATTGATGTTGTAGTTGCAGAGTACGGAACCAATGAATTTGATTTACATACTGCGTTTGATCCTGTTACAGTTGGAATTGCAGGTCGTGATGTCACAGTGTAGCAACGTTGTGGACTTGCACCGCAGGCATTCAAGGCGCTAACACATATATTCCCTGCTGCAGAAGTGAATGCTGGAGTAAAGTTGACATTTATTGACAATCCATTTGTACTATTGATTGTAACACCTGATGGAACCGTCCACTGATAATTTGTCGCACCTACAACTGGAGCTATCGAATATAACTGATTCGTTAATCCACAAAGTCCTGTTCCTAATCCGGAAATAGATCCTGGTTGGGTTGGAGTAGAAAATACTGTAAACGATTTCGAAGAGCTTCCGCAATAGTTGAAGCCGGTAACAGTAACTATTCCTGAGGTCCAGCCTGCTCCGAAATTAATCACTTGCGAAGCGGTTGTGCTTGTCATAGTTGATGTACCCAAAGTTGCATTACCGGTAACAGACCATACGTATGAAGTAGCTCCCGGTACAACAGGTATTGTATAAGTTGATGACGAATTAGCACAAACATAATTTGATCCGCTTACTGCTCCAAGTACTGGATTGCCGGTAACTATCATTCCTCTAACTGCACTGTTGGAATAACAGTTGGTAGAATATACTTGAACGAAACCTTGTCCAAATCCTGCAGGAAGATTAACTGTAATCGTATTCGTTCCCTGCCCTGAAAGTATTGTCATACCTGCGGCTACAGTCCAGTTAAATCCAAGCGCATTATTTGCCGTAGTCGAATAAGTAACGGTCTGCGGACCACAAGCAATTGCTGGTCCTGAAATAACTGTTGGCTGTGATGGATAGGTTGTGATAACAGGTATGTTTTTAGAAACCTGAAGTCCGGGTCCACATATATTCACTGCTGCAACACTGATAAATCCACCATTATAAGTTGGACTGAATGATAGTGTAATAGAATTTGTTGTTGAGCCACCGCTTGCACCATTTGGTAATGTCCAAACATAAGATGTAGCACCAGGTACTACTGAAACACTATAAACAATTCCTATACTATTGCGACAAGCTGCTGATGGACCTGAAATAGGACCAGGTGCCTGCAATAAAGTAGCCGTAGGATTTCCAACAGTAGCAAAAGCAGATCCGGTACAACCGTTTGCATCTGTAATGAGCACAGAATAATTTCCCGGCGATAATCCGGTTGCAGTTGCATTTGTTTGTGATCCTGCATTGGCAGACCATTGGTAAGAATAACTTCCTGTACCGCCTGTTGCTACCACTGAAGCAGATCCATCAGAACCTAGACATCCCGGTGGAATACTTGTTGTCGTACCTTCAACTTTAGAAGGTTGAGTTAAAGATATAGTTATTGATCCAGGACAAGCATTTGCATCTGTGATGGAGTAGGTTGTAGTTCCTGCAATCTGAGAAAATGTTCCTGTACCTGAATAGGGAACAGTACCACCAATCGCAGATACAATTATTGGAGCTGAGGTTCCGAAACATAGAATGTCTCCGGCTGAAGCCGTAAGTTGAAGTGAATCGGGTTCTGAAATAATAAAGGAATCTACTTCACTGACACAACCATATAAATCAATTGCGGTTATATGGTAATAACCAGCTCCAAGATCATCAAGTTCATCTTCTGTTAATGGTTTATGACATGTTGGTGGGTGAGTTGTTGAATTACAAAAGAAAGTTGCAGGACAATCAGAATTTTGTTCACATGTATTGTGCGGATCACCGGAAGAATATGTAAGATCAAATGTTATAGGACCAACTCCTCCTGTTGTTATAAGTTCAACAGAACCGTCGCTACCTCCATAACAAAGAACATTAGAAAGAACATTTGCGGTTACTGTTATTTCTGCCGGACTTGTTATTGTGTAAGTTGCAGTAGCAGTTCCTCCAAGACTATCAAATACAGTAAAGGTGTAATTTCCCGGCGCAAGACCTACGTTCGTTGGTGTTGTTACACCATTACTCCATGTATATGTATATGGCGGAGTTCCACCATAAACCGGTACACTGATATTGCCATCATTTACACCCCAACACGATACATTATTGACTGTAGGAACTCCAACCTGTGGATCATTCGGTACATTTATATCAATTGGCCCTGCGATAATTGGTTTTACGCCTTCACATTCTCCCCACTTCATAAGGAATTCTGATTCTATTGTGCCTGAAATACTTAATCCCATAGCTACAGAGTGTAGATTTCGAACTGCTGCTCTGATGCAATGCTT
>JAYUWA010000199.1:0-2023 GCA_043753795.1 Bacteroidota bacterium
CATGCTTTGTCCGGTGGTTCGGTTGGATTGTTCGATGGAAAAAGAATTGGACGTGCAAAACATCTTGAAAATCTTTCTAAAGAGATCACTACTCTTTCCGGTGAACTTGAAAAAACTAAAACGAGTCGTGACGAAGTACAATCGAAACTTCAGCATTCAAAGCAGACAAAAGAAAGACTTACATCTGAAAAAAATCGTTTAAACCAGGAAGTAAATAAAGCTACGCATGAATTCTCTTCATTGAAGAATAAAGCTGAACATTTATTTACGTCTGTAGAGAACAATAAAAAGATCGTTGAAGGTCTGTACATGCAATTGCATGCAATTGATGACACCTTACAACAAAACAACCTCAGCTTCCAGGAGCATTTGTTACAATTAAGATTGCAACACGACGACGTTACCGGTCAGCTTACCAACCTTCAGGCAGAATTTAATACTCTGACTGAAACAATGAATGGTCAGAGTACAGGATACAATCAGCATCATATTGTTGTGATTCAGCAACAGAATAAGATCGCAAATATTATCCGTGATCATGCCTACAAGACAGGACTTCAGGAAACATTGAGTAAAAACATTCTTACAAATACTGAAGAAGTTGAGAATGTACAATTGCGAATAAAAGAATTACTTGACACTTCAACGGATTTCGATTCTCAATTGATCGGTTTGTATGAAGAGAAAGAAGTTCTTGACCAGTCTGTTGCTGCTATAGAAGCAGAATATTTCAAATCAAGAGGAGCGATCGACGAACTTGAAACAAAGATCAGAAACATCCGTCATCAGAGAGAGCAATGCGATCAACTTGGCACTGCGATCAAAGACAAGACAATGGAATTGAAGATCTCTTTGAATTCATTGAAAGAAAGATTGAGTGTTGAATTCAATATCGACATCAATGAGATCATCGAAAAGGATCCGAATCCGGAATATAATGAAGATGAATTACGCGAAAAAGTAAACAAGCAAAAAGGACAGCTCGATAATTACGGCCCTATCAATCCGATGGCTATTGAAGCATACACAGAGATCAGCGAGCGACATACGTTTATCATCACTCAAAAAGATGATCTTGCCCGTGCAAAAGAATCTTTGCTGAAAACAATTGAAGAGATTGAGATCACAGCGAAAGAAAACTTCATGCATGCCTTCACGATGATCCGTGAAAACTTCATCAAAGTCTTCCGTTCATTATTTACTCAGGACGATGATTGCGATCTTGTTTTAATGGATCCATCGAATCCAACGGAAAGTGATGTACAGATCATTGCAAAACCAAAAGGTAAACGTCCGCTGTCAATCAGCCAGCTTTCAGGAGGAGAAAAAACACTTACAGCTACTGCCCTTCTTTTCGGAATTTATCTTTTGAAGCCGGCACCGTTCTGTATCTTCGATGAGGTTGACGCACCGTTGGATGATATGAATATTGACAAGTTCAATAACATCATCCGCAAGTTTTCGCAAGATTCGCAATTTATCATCATCACTCACAATAAACGTACAATGGCTGCTACGGACATTATGTACGGTATTACTATGGTTGAGCAGGGTGTGACGCAGGTTGTGCCTGTTGATTTAACGGAGATGGTTTAATTTGCTTATTGCCTAAACTTAAACCTAAACTTAAACTAATTTTTTTTTACAATGTTAGTTTAGGTCAATGTCATTTGGTTAATGCGAACGATGTATTCGTGGTTAATTTATAGGTTACCAGGCCCGTTAGGGCCATGCTCTTGGTAATACTAGACCACCCAAGAACGCTAAGCCCTTTTAGGGGCGCACTCTTAAACACACAGCTTTCTCGACTACGAAAGCACGATTGTACATCAAGAATAAGCCGAATGAAACAATATATGCTGGAACTTTTATACTGTTGAAATAAGGGGCACATGCATTGTGTTTAAAGAGTGCGCCCCTAAAGGGACTTTCTCGTATAGTCTAGTATTACCAAAAGTATGGCCCTAACGGGCCTGTCACTTCTAAATAGACATACTTATTATGAATTCTTTAGATTAACTTA
>JAYUWA010000200.1:0-2020 GCA_043753795.1 Bacteroidota bacterium
GGCTTTGAGCGGAAGGAATTTTGTTACTCCTGATGATATCAGAAGAGTTGCAAATCCTGTTATGAACCACCGGGTCATTCTTACACCGGAAAAAGAAATGGAAGGAATAACAACGGATGATATCATTGCAGAAATTACACAAAGCATAGAAGTTCCAAGGTGAAAAATGTTTTCAGCAATATCTTTCTGCCGATCCGGTTTTTCCTATGGGGAAGTGCAATTGTTATGCTCTTTATTAGCAGCTTTGCATTTCCTGCTGTATTGATCATAGGGAAAATTATTGTATTCCTGTTTTTTGTATTAGCACTTGCGGATATTTTATTATTGAACAAGATCAAAAACGACTTCACATGTAGCAGAAAGACATCCAGACTTCTCAATTTAGGTGATGATAATTCCGTTGAAGTTTTACTTCACAACAGATCACCTCTGAAGATCAAAGGAGTTATGATCGATGAAATTCCTATTCAGTTTCAGCGAAGGGATTTTGAATTCAGAATTACGTTAAAACCGAATGAAAAGAGAATCATCAATTACGATCTGCGCCCGGTACAAAGAGGTGCTTATCATTTCGGAAAAATTCATTTGTATACATCATCTTTTCTTGGACTTGTCCAAAGAAGAATTAGTTATAATGAAGCTGTAACTGTTCCGGTATATCCATCCATTCTTCAGATGAAAAACATGGAAATGCGTGCTATGTCGAAGATCTCTTTATTCAAAGGAATAAAAAAACTTCGCCGCATTGGACATAGCTATGAATTCGAACAGATAAAAAATTATGTTGCCGGCGATGATTACAGAAGCATCAATTGGAAAGCGACAGGTAGGCGTTCAGAATTAATGGTCAATCAGTATGAAGATGAAAGGTCGCAGCAAATCTATTTCATACTCGACAAAAGCCGGAGCATGCGGTTGCCGTTTAATGAAATGAGTCTGCTCGATTATGCTATCAATACTAGTCTTGTGATGGCAAACATTGCTTTAAAAAAACAAGACAAAGCCGGATTGATCTCCTTCTCCTCTACTATGGAAACCATGGTCAAAGCAGAAAAGACACCTTCACAACTTAGCAAGATCCTGAATAGTTTGTATCGTGAAAAAGAAAGCAAGTCGGAAGCAAATTACGAATTGTTATATAGTAGCCTTCGCAATGCAATCAGGGTAAGAAGTCTGCTGATTCTTTTCACCAATTTCGAAAGTATGTATGCTATGGAAAGAGTTCTTCCGATCCTACGTAAGTTGAGCCGCTTCCACCTGCTTGTTGTTGTCTTTTTTGAAAATACAGAATTGAAAAAATATTCAAATGAAGATCCAAACAACATCAGCGATATCTATCTACAAACTATTGCAGGTAAATTCGTAAATGAAAAAGAACAAATTGTAAATCAATTAAAACTTTATGGCATACAATCCATTCAAACCGATCCGGAACATCTTTCTGTGAATGTTTTGAATAAGTATCTGGAGTTGAAATCGAGGGGAATGATATGATTGAACAAAAAAGGAAATAAAATGAAAAAAGAAGTAAAAAGAAGTAAAAAGAAGTAAAAAGAAAAATGAAGTAAAAAGAAAAAAAAACTTCACTACAGTTTGGCAAAAGAGCACAGGTGATTATTTTAAACCATCTGTGTTCTTGTGACAAATTTTAGTGAACTTGTGTTTAAAATTTCTAGTAACCACTTTCTCTAAAAACGACTTTTCACTTTTCATCTCGATAGCTTTCGGGATTCATTCTTCATTTTATTCAGGATTTTACAACATATGTTGATGCAATCATATCATGTAACGCTTGCTTCTTTTCGGTCCAGCCGGCCATGAAGTAGCCGATTCCGAGGATAAGTGCTGATGGGATTTTTGAGAGGTATCTGCCTAATGCATTCCCTAAAGTTATACGTTCATAATTCTTGTCTACTACTTTAATTCCAAGAGCACGTTTACCAAATGTCCCCTGATAAGAACTGCTTTCCATGACTGCAAAATAGATCAAATTAAGTCCTAAGATTATAATGTAATAGCC
>JAYUWA010000201.1:0-6313 GCA_043753795.1 Bacteroidota bacterium
ATTCATTACGGCAGTTCCTGCATAATCAGGATGCTTACGATTGAAGAAAGGCATTCCTATTCTTATTGCTGATTGTATTGCTCCATCTTTTTCTATGTAATGCTGCTTTTGAAGAGAGGTTACAAACTTTGGATTCACAGTTTTTATCTTTTCACCGGAAGCTTTCTTTTGCCCGAGAAAACGATTGAGGATCATTATTGTTTCGTCTGTCACTAATCCTGAAACAATGATTATACAATTCGATGGCGAATATTTTTTCGCATGAAAAGCTTTCAGGTCATCTGCATTCAGCGTATCATAATTCTCCGGCTTAATAAAATAGCCATAAGGATGCTCACTTCCAAAAATTATCTCGCCGAATTTTTTCCTGGCAATTGAACCAACTTTTTCATTATCGACATTCAATCGTTGTTTGTTGATTTGTTTGAAAATGGCAAGTTCTTTTTCAGGAAAAATCGGTTCATCCAATACCGCCCTGACAAATGGTAATGTATCCTTCAAATATTTATTCAATGAATATAAAATGATCGAACAAAAATCTGAATTTTCATCAGTCTCATAGAACGATCCGTAATAGTCGATCATATCGGCTATTTGCTGTGCAGAAAAATTGCGTGTTCCTTCTGACATCATTCTATTTGTTGCAGAATTCAGTAAAGGTTTATTTGGATCAAAATCTACGTTATTAAATAACAGTTCAACTTTAACCAGTTCCTGAAAACCGGCATTGATCGCATACACTTCAATTCCATTATCAAGAGTATATTTTTTTGCCTGCGGAACATTCATTTTCTGAATTCCAATTCTTGCCGGCGGATTGATTCTATCGATCGTCAATGACATACTTTTAGTTCTTACGATTAGTTAAATAATATAATGTCGAGCAGTTCTCTTTTCGGAAAATTTCTTGCGCACTCGCTCTGATCTCTTCAGCAGACACTTTACGATACAATCCAAGTTCTGTATTCACAAGATTTGCATCACCCATATATTCTGCAATCGCCAGGTTTAATGCTCGACCTGAAAGATCCATCTCTGAAAATTCCATAGTAGACTCTACTTTGTTCTTTACTTTCTCAAGCTCTTCTTTTGTTACAAGTTCAGTACAGATCTTGTTCAACTCTGCATCTATTGCCTTCTCTGCATCTGCCATTTCAACTCCTTTCACCAATTTTCCTTCAATGATCATGAGTCCTCTGTCAAAATCTGCTGTTGAATATGCATTGATCTCTGAAAATAATTTTTTCTCTTTCACCAATGTATTATAAAGTCGTGAAGATTTGCCTCTGCTAAGAATGTCTGACAACAGATCAATAGAATAAAATTGTGGATCGAGTCGCGAACACATATGATAAGCACGATACAAAGAACTGTATGGAATATCACGTTCAACGGTCAGTTCTCTGTACTCAGTTTGTTTCGGTTCAACCGGATATGGATTTCTGACTGGAGTTGCTCTTTGAATTTCACCAAACCATTTTTCAGCAAGTTCAAAGACTTCTTCTGCCTTTACTCCACCGGCAACTGTCATGATCGCATTTCCCGGACAATAGAAACGGAAGAAAAAATCACGGACATCGTCAAGAGTTGCATTTGTAATATGTTCAATTTCCTTTCCTATTGTTGCCCACTGATACGGATGAACCTTATAAGCTAACGGACGAAGTAGCAACCAGACATCGCCATAAGGTTGATTGAGATAACGTTGTTTGAATTCTTCAACAACTACATTCTGTTGTACTTCGAGGCTTTTTTCAGAAAAAGCAAGACTGAGCATTCTGTCACTTTCAAGCCAGAAACCTGTTTCGATATTATTGGCAGGCAAGGTCAGATAATAGTTAGTGATGTCGTTATTGGTAAAAGCATTGTTATCGCCACCGGCCAATTGCAATGGAGAATCATATTCCGGAATGTTGACAGATCCGCCAAACATGAGATGTTCGAAAAGATGTGCAAAGCCGGTTTTATCAGGTGATTCATCACGGGCACCAACGCTGTATAAAATATTGACTGTAGCTAGTGGTGTTGAAGGATCTTCATGCACCAAAACTTTAAGTCCATTTGACAATGTTTTGGAAGAGTATTTTATCAATTTAATATAGTTTTATTCTGTTTGAAATTTTATCAATTTATTTTGCAATCAATAACTGCCGGCACGTTTTCTCAGAAACCACTCAAGACTGAGTAATCCGAGTAAAATAAAAAATATTGCTTTTACATCTACCAGATCGCGCAATTTGTAATGTGAATAGGAAACTGTTTTCATATCATCGCGTTTGAGTAGTTGCGATTTTAATTCGTCAAGCTGATCCGGATAAAACATTGCTCCACCGTTCTTTTGTGCTAATGCATTCAACAAGATATGATCTGCAACACTTTCTGTTTGTTCTGCCTGCAACAATGTGACGGTAAACTGTCCACCTGATGTAAATATTTTGTCAGAAACTTTAACGGTAGCTTTGTACTTATAATCACCTGCCGACATAAATCCTGCGTTGAGGTTATATGCCCTTTCAGTTTTTGAAAATACGTACGGAAAACTTTTTCCGGCAGCATTTGTGATAACCATATTCACATCCGGTGTATTGATGAGCTCGTAATTATCATTGTAAACTTCAGCATCGAATACTACTTGCTCATTTTCGTCAATATTATTTTTTGAGATCAACCTAAAGTGTGTCTTATTTTCTTTCACACTGAGATTCTGAACTGTTTTCAGCAACCATTCATTGAACACATCAAAATTTCCATTCGCAGAAAAATCACTCATCCGCCATTTCCAGATTCCTTCACCTGCTAATACACCGATCCTTTGCGAAGTCGACTGATTAAACAATTGCAATGGCTGGTCGGTAACAATAGATCCGATCTGCTGATTCAATAACACAGCATTGTTAGCTGTGGAACGAAACTTACCAAAAGGTGTCAGTAATTCCGGAAATGAGCTGATCTTTTGTTCCATTTCAGAACTGATTGTAAACAAAGAAAAATTGGTATTTACTTTTGCTTCTACAGGATTTGATTTGTCAATATTGTCTTTTATCTCCAACCCACTCGCAACTGAATTAAATAACGGAACAGAAATCTGTGTTCCTAAAATATACCAGACAGGAACACCAGCAGTATTCACTTTTGCCAAAATGTCTTTTACAGGATGTGTTGCAGATGGCAGATTATGAAAGACAACCAAATTATATTCATTCACACTTCCGGAAAACTGTTCTGCAGTAACAATTTTTACAGTATAATTCTGGCTGCTTTCCAATGATGACTTAATTGCACCAAGATCAGGATGTGGTGCATTTCCGATCACAAGTACCTTTTGTTTACTTTCGACTACTTCAACATAAATATCACGGACATTGTTTGCAGTTGAGATTTCTCCGGAAACAGATGACAATTCAATTTTGTAATGTATAATTCCTGTTTTCTTTGCATCTAAAATTACCGGAACAAGCTGATTGAATTTATTTCCTGTAATCGAAATCTGTTTTGTAAATAAAGTTGATGAATCCTGTTTAACAGTAAGTGTAGTACTTGAACCATTCAGTCGTCGGCCATCAATAGTTATTTCAACCGGAAAAGAATTCCCCAGATAAACTGTTTTATTAAAATTTACTTTCGAGATCAAAAGGTCTTTTTGCACTGTGGTATCACCCAGTGCAATTGTAAAATATGGTACTTTCAAAATCTCTTCATCATAAATTGGACTACTGCCTCTGTTGTAAAGTCCATCGCCGGCAATGATCACTGCGCCAATGTTTCTGTCCTTGTATCGATCATTGATAATTGTGAATAACGATGAAAAATCTGTCTGCTTTTCTGAGAATGAAAAATCAATTCCATCAGAAACATTATCACCCCAATTTAATTCTTTGACGTCAAATTTCTCTTTCAGACCATTTGTAAAATCAATCATTTGCTTTTTGTATTCATTTCTATAAAAAGCCGAATCTTTGTTGATGACAATGCTCTGCGAATTATCCTGTGCAATGATGATCACCGGCTTCTCCTTTTCACGGGTCAATGTTTTCAATAAAGGTGTCAATAATAGTATGGCAAGAAAAAACACCAGAACAGTCCGCAATGCAAAAAGTAATTTGCGCATCCACGGGTGAATTGAATCAAATGCATTGTCTTTGCGGTAAAGAAGAAAAGCATAAATAAAACCTGCTACTAAGCAAATCAACACCCACCAGGTCGGCAATTCGGTAAGAAACTGTATATTCATAAGGAAGGGTTAAAGATATGGTTTTTGTTCAGGTTATTAATTGAGAAAACGTGAGTTATTCAAACTTAATTTGTTAATAAAACTTTATTTCTTAAACGACAAAAAGCGCCCTGAAATCCAGGACGCTCTTCATTTTCGTGTCATTGAATAGTAAGCCGGGTTCTGTTCCCACCAAAGCGGGACCCATCATTTATCTGGGATAATGTTCGCACATTACCTCTATCGACCTACCCATCATGGTTTCCCGAAGGAGTACGGACGTGCAGCCCTTGTACCATGACTTATTTGGTCTTTCAGCTCTTGAGGTTTACCCATGACCACTATCGCTAATGATCATCGTGAGCTCTTACCTCACATTTTCACCTTTTTCCGCCTCTTCGGCGGATAGTTATTTTCTGTGGCACTCTCTGTCTTCCGAATGAACGAAATCCTTCCTGTTAGGAAGCAAGATGCACTGTGCTGCCCGGACTTTCCTCCCCTTGTCTTGCAAAGAGGCGATGGATCAGCAATGACGACTGAAAGGTAGCTCTTTCGAAACTATGTACAAAATTGAATGTTATTAAGAAACATTAACGACCTAATCCCACCCAAATTATTGTATTTTTGCGGCGCTAATACAATAAATGGTAATCGAATTAACAAAACCAGAGCAAATAATTTATGAAAAACTTTTTGATTCTATTTACAGGACTGCTTTTATTATCAAACTCTATTTCCGCACAAAAAAATTATACGATCAGCGGATATGTGAAGGAAGAAGCTACCGGTGAATCATTACTTGGTGCAAATGTATTCGTAAAAGAAACTCGCAAAGGTACAGTCACCAATCAGTATGGATTTTATTCACTTACTATCCCTGAAGGAAATTACACATTGGTTTTTTCGTACATCGGTTTTGTAACTCAAGAATTTCCAATCTCACTAACAGAAGATCTTCGGAAAAATTCCAGTCTGTCTTATGAGGCCATTGAAACAAAGGAAGTAGTCATTACTGCCGAAAAGCAAGATCGTAATGTTCAAAGTACAGAAATGGGTCGTGAAAAAATTGATATTGAAAAGATCAAAGCTTTGCCGGCATTCATGGGGGAAGTGGATATCCTGAAAACGATTCAACTTTTGCCCGGCGTTTCATCAGCCGGTGAAGGAAATAGTGGCTTCTATGTGCGCGGCGGCGGACCGGATCAGAATCTGATCTTACTCGATGAAGCTAACGTTTATAATGCTGCTCATTTATTCGGTTTCTTTTCCGTGTTTAACTCTGATGCAGTTCAGAATATTACACTTACAA
Source organism: Bacteroidota bacterium (assembly GCA_043753795.1). Classification (GTDB taxonomy): domain Bacteria; phylum Bacteroidota; class Bacteroidia; order AKYH767-A; family 2013-40CM-41-45; genus JADKIH01. The sequence goes on from JAYUWA010000201.1 coordinate 5,520, forward strand.
AAGGAAATATGCCTGCTAATTATGGCGGCAGATTATCTTCAGTACTCGATATTCAAATGAAAGAAGGTAACAATAAACGCTTTGGAGCACAAGGTGGAATTGGTTTTGTTTCTTCGCGATTAACTATTGAAGGCCCAATTAAAAAAGATACTTCCTCATTTATCATTTCAGCTCGCAGAACTTTTCTTGATCTGCTGATGGGACCGCCATTTGTAAGTGAAGAATCAGAGATCAGCGGTAATAAATATTACTTTTATGATCTGAATGCAAAAGTAAATTACAGACTGAGTGATAAAGATCGATTGTTCATCAGCGGCTATTTTGGCCGCGATGTTTTTAAATTCAATAGTCCGGATACCGATTTCAGTCTGAGTATTCCATGGGGAAATGCTACTGCAACTGCCCGGTGGAATCATTTATTCTCAAATAAACTTTTTCTCAATACATCTTTGATCTATACAAGTTACGATTTTCAATTTGAAGGCGGACAAGAGCAATTCAGCTTCAAATTATTTTCAGGGATCACAGATTACAATGTCAAGACTGATTTCACATGGGTGCCAAGTCCGCAACATAATATCAAGTTCGGAGCAAATTATATCTATCACGTATTTGTTCCCAGTAATGCAAGCGCTCGTTCAGGCGATGTAAATTTTAATCTGGGAGATATTGTCAGACAGTATGCACATGATGGTGCAATTTATTTCAATGATGAATTTGAGCTAAATGCTAAATGGCTATTCAATGGTGGTGTCCGGTTAACAATGTTTCAACAAGTGGGTCCATTCGATCGT
>JAYUWA010000202.1:0-2018 GCA_043753795.1 Bacteroidota bacterium
AATAAACGACCGGTGTACACGGATAAACTCGTTTACAGGGAGCTTTTCGACCATTGACTTCATCGTCATTCTTGCAACTATGATCTTATCATTTGTCAAATAAATTTTAAGATAATCATCCAGACTTTCGATCAAAACAATTTCGGAGAAATTAATCTTTATCAAGCTATAATCAGCGCGGATATATAATGACTGATTTACAGTACCAGGCAATTGTCTATTGTAAGAATAATAATCATGCGCCTTTTTAATTGCTTGTTGAAAACGTTCCTGAGTAAAGGGTTTGAGTAAATAATCAACCGCATTCAAATTAAAACCCTCTACTGCATATTCGCTGTAAGCTGTTGTAAATATCACCATGGTCTCTCTTTCCAGTGATTTATAGAAATCAATACCTGTGATTGAAGGCATATTGATATCTAGAAAAATAAGATCGACAGGAAATTTCCTCAAATATTTTAAAGCTTCATTTGGGCTTGTGAATGTTTTTTGTAATTCCAGATTTTCCGCATGAGAGCAAAAACTTTCAATCACTTTTAATGCAGGCGGTTCATCGTCGATAGCAATTGCTTTGATCATATCAGTTCAAGAATTAATTCAACTTTATATTCATTGCCTTTATCTCTGAAATGCAACGTATATTTTGAAGAATAAATAAGATCTAAACGACTAATTGTATTCTCCAATCCAACTTGGTTGCTCAAATCAGTATTTAAATTTACTTTATAATTCTTTACAACCAAATGTAATTTTTTCCCGGATACCTTCAACTGGATATCGATAACGGAAATTTGATCCGGATTAACGCCATGTTTAAAGGCATTTTCGATAAAAGCAATTAATATCAAAGGTGCAATGCGATTACCAATAAAATCACCGGAAATATCAAAATTGACTGTAGCAGTATCCCCTACCCGCAACTTCTGAAGGTCAACGAAATCTCTGATGTAATTAATTTCTTTTTCAAGCGAAACAAAATCTGCAGAAGCCTCGGTCAAAACATATCGCATCATGCCTGAAAGTTTTACAATAGCTGTAGGTGTGTAATCAGATTTTTCAATCGCAAGAGAATAAATACTGTTGAGTGTATTGAAAAGAAAATGCGGATTGATCTGTGCTTTGAGATAAGATAATTCTGCATTGAGTTTTTCCTTTTCCGCACTTCGGAGCTTATTCCGAGTTTTGATCACTAATGAAAATAAAATCACAAAAGTGAACATAATAAAAATCTGAGATGCCTCAAACGCCAGATGATGCAAATCAAATCCGTAAAAATCAGAATGCCTCCTGCTGCCATGTGGTCTTGGTAAATGGCCTTTATGATGATCTCTTTCTATCTTGAAAAAATGCGCAGAATCTCCTTTCATTCGCATTTGTCTTTCATGTCTGAAATCTTTATCCGGTTTAAATCCGGGTGGTGAACCAGGAAACCTTCCATGTCTTTCGATGTGATTACGCTCAGAAAAAAAAATTACACGCGGGATAATAATAATTGCTGCAAAAGAAAACAGCAGCGCAAAAATATATTTGAAATGTTTTTTCTGAAAATAGTACTTAGGCAATAAAAAATAAAAATTGAGATAGAAAAAAAGGAAAATAAGAAAATAGGAAATGATATCCCTTATTGTATGCGGATTAGTAATTGTTTGTGCATTAATCTCAGGGCCGGGCGCCAGAAAAATAGCAAAGGCTAAAAAGGCAAAGCAAGCTAAAACATGTAGAAAAATCTGAATATACTTACGGGACATCTTTTGGTTTTATGTGTTGCGAAACACAAAGCAAAAATGCCCTAAAAACTTAAGAAAACAAACCTTTTGCGATGATAAAGTTATTTATAGAGGTATAGGGGCCTGATGTGATTCGTTGCGGGAAAATCTCAACACTTAGATCACTAAGTATTTAGCACAATCCCGATAGGCAGTTAAAGCTTAATGTCATTTGGTTAAAGCCAATGATGTATTCGTTGTTAATTTATAGATTACTAGGCCCGTTAGGGCCATACTTTTGGTAATACTAGA
>JAYUWA010000203.1:0-2014 GCA_043753795.1 Bacteroidota bacterium
ATTTTATTTGAGATGAAAAAAATAACCACCTTAAAAGTTCCATATTAAACTGGATGCATAAGTGTTTTTTAAATTTCAAATTTGTAAAATGTATTTCACTTATATTACTACAAATCCAGGCAAGAATGTTCTTTATGTTGGCATGACTAATACTTTAAAAAGGCGAATTAGAGAACATGAAGCTAATAGGGGGAAAAAAGAAACTTTCGCAGGTAGATATTATTGTTACAAGTTGGTTTATTTTAAAACGTATGCTACTCCTATGGAAGCTATTGTTCGGGAAAAGGAAATAAAAGATATGAGTAGGGAAGAAAAGTACAGGCTTATAAAATCCAAAAATCCTGGAATGAATTTCTTGGATCCATAGTTAAATCTCATTCATCTCAATTATTTTCCCCATCTTTCCCCCATGAAATGGCCGGCAGAATTTTTAACGCGAATGCAATCTTATTTTGGAAATGAATACGATGCTTTCTTAAATGGCCTTTCGCAACCAGCTCCGGTCAGCATTCGGATGAATGAAAAAAAGAAAATTCAACCATTAACGAACAGTTCGCATATTCCATGGTCACGTAGTGGCTTCTATTTGAAAGAACGGCCAAGTTTTACACTGGATCCCTTGTTTCATGCAGGATGCTATTATGTACAGGAAGCGGGCTCACAATTTCTAGAACAACTTTTTTTGGACGCAATAAAAGATATTGCTGAACCAATTGTTTTAGACCTATGCGCTGCACCAGGAGGAAAATCTACTCACTTGTTGTCATTGATGAAAGGAGTAGGTTTGCTTGTCTGTAACGAAATAATTCCCTCCAGAAATAAAGTGCTGCAACAAAACATTGCCAAATGGGGATTTGCTAATTCAATTGTTACTCAAAATGATGCTGCAGACTTTGGAAAGGCAGGTGAGGTGTTTGATGTCATTGTTGTAGACGCGCCCTGCAGTGGGGAAGGACTTTTTCGAAGAGATCCGAATGCTACGAATGAATGGAGTGAAACTGCTGTTACAACTTGTTCTGTGCGACAGCATGAAATTCTGGATAATATTCATCACGCATTAAAGCCTGGCGGTTATCTCATATATAGTACGTGTACATTTGAATCTTCAGAGAATGAAGAACAAGTTCAAAGACTTATTTCTGATTATGAATATGAAATTTGTAATCCTATTGATGCAGATCATGGAATAAAAAAATCGGAATCCGGCTATCATTTTTATCCGCATAGTACACGAAGTGAAGGTTTTTTTATAACAATGCTTAAAAAACCTAGTGCGGGACATCATATCCGTATTAAAGAAGATAAGCCGAAAAATTCGGATCGACAGTCAACTGCTGTATTGGCCGAGTATTTTCAGAATGCAGATGAACTTGTTTCAATCGTAAAAGACGACAGACTTTATGCATTTCCAAAAAAGCACTATTCTCTTTTTGCTTATTTGATGAAAAAACTTTTCATCCGACAGACAGGAATATTTGCCGGCAATCAAAAAGAGAAAAATTTTATTCCTTCTGAAGAACTAGCTCTGGCAATAGATTTGAAAAATGAAATTGCAGCTGTAGAAGTTGATCTTGAAACCGCTCTAAACTATTTGCGTTGTGAGAATATTTCATTACCCGGCGTTGCTACAGGCTGGACTCTTATCAAATATCAAAATTTTTCACTAGGCTGGGTAAAGGTGTTGGATAGAAGAGTGAATAATTATTTTCCGAAAGAGTGGAGGATTCTAAATAAGTAAAGGGGTTTTTACTTTGGTAAACTTGTTACTCTTTTCTATGTAGGCATAGGACACAGGCCCCCGCCTGTTGACATGTAATTAATTTATTAATTGTCAGAACGGTTCTTGTGCGAGGAGTCCACGCGCTGCACGAAATCATTTGAAAAGTTGATTCAATGACGTTAAGGTTAATCGAAGGATTTCAAATGATTTGGTGCGCGTGGGGCCGTTTTTTTGTTTCTTTTTTTGGGCAAGCAAAAAAAGAAAAATTGAAACGATGGGCTTCAAGTTAGGTAC
>JAYUWA010000204.1:0-6284 GCA_043753795.1 Bacteroidota bacterium
TTATTGTAAGCAATCGCATGTCCTGCACCTAGTCCGATGTTCTTCTCGTAGATCTCAATTCCAATACCACAGTTATAAAAAGTATTATTGTAAATGGTAGCAACAGAACTATCCTTAACTGCTATACCCGTTCCGGTACGATAGATCAGTGTTCCCATTACTACAACATCCAAAGCACCTTCTCCGATTGAAATTCCATTGTCACTGAAATTATAAATAAGACAATTTTCTACACGAGCAATAGATCCCGGTGGTTGAAAATCGACTTTCCCAAAATCAATTGCATCGATATTAAATCCACGGCCATTCCTGACAGTCGTATTCCGAATTACTGTTCCGGCAGGAACATTATCAAAGTCGATTCCATCTGCAGTAGGAAATTCGAAGAGACAATTTTCAATTAATGCAATTGCACGAACAATATTGATCTCATAGTATTCGCTTACCTGAGTAGTATTCATATAAACCGAATCTGCATCAATTGCAAAGAAGATCGGATTGCTGCCTTGATGATAATCATGCAAAACACAATTTTGTACAATGCCTGTTCCGCCATCTGAAACTTTTATTTGACCGCCTTCAACATCCACAAAATTCATTTCGATAAATGAACCCGAATCTTTCGCATGAAAATTATGGAAATAAGTTCCCGGTACTAACGGTGAAATTGAAATCGATTGTCCGCTTGTTCCTGTCATATTGATCCGGGCAAATGATTCCGTTGTTACTGAAATCCCTCGACCCATGTCAATCGAAGTCCCGGCAACGACCGTTAGCGTTACGCCGGATCTGACAATTACGTTTTCATTCATCACCACATTTCCCGACCAAATAGTGTCCTGAGTCACGAAAAGGGTTGCAGTTGCTGCATCAGATTCTATACAATAGTTAAAAAAGAGCACAAAAAGGCTCGCATTGAAGAAATTTCTCATGAATTCATTTGTCTTTAGCGGCAGACAATTTAAACCCATTTTCTATACTAGTCAAGTTTAAGTGAAGATGATGGGGATGTTAAGAATGTGTTAGTTATGAATCTATAAATGTTGAATTTTTTTCGTGAAAAATTCAACTAAATACCACAATAGATTTATTTATATCTTGACATCCTTAATTTTGACCAAATTCCTTGAATGAAACTAATTCCGCAGTCGCCTAAAAAAGCTCTTAAAGCCTTTCTGAAACAAAAACCATTACGTAGCGAAATTGACCTTTTTAAGTCAAATCTGATTATTCTTCTCGATAAAATAAGCGTCATAGAAAAACGCCCTAAAGATGAAAGCGAAGAACATCTGAAAAACGACCTACGTGATTTTTTGCGTGACACTTATTATAAGGATTCAAATGCAATCAATACAAAGGACAAAAAAGACCTTGTCATCCATCTTGGAAAATCTACCGACTCGGAAGTAGGAGTGATCATTGAAGCCAAACGACCAACGAATTTCAACGAAATGATCTCTGCCGATAATCCAAATCGGAAGGCTTTACATGAATTGATTCTCTATTATCTCGATGAACGAAATAATGCCGGCAATAACCAGTTAAAGCAACTGGTCATGACAAACGTAAATGAATGGTATATCATTGATGCTAATTTTTTCGATAAACACATTTATAGAAATACGCAGATCAAAAAACTTTATGAGACCAAACTCAACGATAAAAAAGACAATCCGTTTTTCTATGAAGAAATTGCTAAAATAATTTCTAAGCTTGATGTAGAAATTCCTTGTGTTTATTTCGACATTCGGGAATACGACACTATTTTAAGGAACAACAAAAAGGAAGATGACCGACACCTGAGTGCTTTGCTGAAAATTCTTTCTCCGCAACATTTATTGAAAATTGCCACTCCGAATGACAGTAATTCACTGGATGAGAAATTTTACAAAGAGTTACTTCATATCATCGGACTGGAAGAAGCGAAAGATGGTGGAAAGAATATTATCCGCCGGAAAAAAGATCATCGCAATGCAGCGTCATTGATTGAATCTTCCATCGAAGCCTTGCAAACGGAAGATGTCTTACACCGGATTCCTGATGTTTCCATGTATGGCGATACAAAGGATGAAAGAGTTTTCAATGTTTCGCTCGAACTTTGTATTACATGGATAAACAGGATCCTGTTCCTGAAATTACTCGAAGGACAATTGATAACCTATCATCAGGGAAATAAGGATTACCGTTTTCTGAATACTGAAACTATCCACGACTTCGATGAATTGTTCAAGTTATTCCATAAAGTTCTTGCGGTGAATATTGATGCAAGAAGTGAAGCAGTAAAATCAAAATACAGTAAAGTTCCTTATCTGAATAGTTCGCTCTTTGAGATCAGTGAACTGGAAGATCAGACGATAAAGATCAATTCAATTGATAATAGTGGTAAATTGGAACTGATCAGCACTACGATCCTGAAAGATCTTAAAAAGAAGTCCGATAAACTTCCACCGCTTGATTATCTGTTTCAGTTTTTAGATGCTTACGATTTTGCAAGTGAAGGCACGGAAGAAGTGCAGGAAGACAATAAAACTATCATCAATGCATCAGTCTTGGGGAAAGTGTTTGAAAAGATCAACGGCTACAAAGACGGATCAATCTTTACACCGGCTTTCATTACCATGTACATGTGTAAGCAGTCGATCCGGCTGGCTGTGGTGGAGAAATTCAATGAAGCGCTTTCTAAACAAGAGGAGAAGCTGTTCGACAAATTTGATGATGTGAAAAATTACACTTCGCGTCTGTTTAAAACACAGGAAATTCTGAAGGCGAATGACATCATTAATTCACTTCGCATCTGTGATCCGGCTGTAGGTTCCGGACACTTTCTGGTTTCATCTTTGAATGAGATCATCAGCATCAAAGCTGAACTTGGAATTTTAGCCGATGAAAAAGGGAACAGCATCAGCGGCTATGAAATTGAAATTGTAAACGATGAACTGATCATCACCGATCCGAAGACGAATATTTTAGAATATAAACTTCAAAACGGCAAGCCGCTCAATAAAGAAATTCAGCGATTACAGAAAGCGCTCTTTCACGAAAAGCAAACCATTATTGAAAGTTGTTTGTTTGGTGTCGATATAAATCCAAACTCAGTAAAGATCTGTCGGCTGCGATTGTGGATTGAACTGTTGAAGAATGCTTATTACAAAGAAGAATCCGGTTACACAGAACTGGAAACACTTCCTAACATCGACATCAATATTAAATGCGGAAACAGTTTGCTGAGTCGGTTTGCATTGGATTCCGATCTGAGTAAAGCGCTGAAGAGCATAAAGTATGACATTACAGCCTACAAAGGATTTGTAAACGATTACAAAAACGAAAAGAGCCGTGACGTAAAACGTGGTTTACAAAAGATCATCGACAGCATCAAAAGCGATTTCCGCACAGAGATCGGCCGTAATGATCCGAAGCAAATGAAGTTGAGTAAACTCGGGGGCGAACTATTTACTCTCCTGAATCAAAGTCAGATCTTCGAACTCACCGCCAAAGAAAAGAAAGCCCAGAAAGAAAAAAAAGAAAAACTCGAAGCCGAGATCCGCAAACTCACTTCAGAGATTGAAGAAATAAAAAGTAATTCTATTTATAAAAATGCTTTTGAATGGCGCTTTGAATTTCCGGAGGTGTTGGGGAATGACGGGGAGTTTGTGGGGTTTGATTTGGTGATTGGGAATCCGCCGTATGTTTATAGAAATTATGAATATGAAGGATTAAAAGAATATTTTGTTTCAAACTTCATATCTACAGAAGGTAATTTTGACTTGTATAGATTTTTTATTGAACAAACTATTAGAATCAGTAAATTCAATGGGTTGTCAACATTAATTATTCCAAATACTTTTCTTACGGCGAAAACGTACAGTAAGTTGAGAAGAGTAATACTTGAAAACACAAAGGTTTTAGAAATCTTTGATTTAGGTGAAAATGTATTTGATGGAATTACAGTAGAAAATGTAATTCTGCAACTTAAAAAAACTAATGATTTGTCAACTGATGCCTCAATCAAAATAAATAAGAATAGAGAAAATTCATTTGAAGAAGTTGAGAAATTTTATAAACTTGATCTAAATTCAATTTACTTAAAGGAGCAGTCATTTAATATTTATCTTGAAGAGTCGATTAACAAATTTATTGAAAAGGTTAGAGTTGGAACCAAAAGACTTGGCGAAATTGCTTATTGCACAGTTGGTATTAATACGGGTTATATTAAAGACGAATTAACCGCAGAATCTAAAATTGATAAAACATATCATAAGTTACTGAGTGGACGTGATATAGGCGTAAATACTTGCAATTGGAAAGGTCTTTGGATTAAGTATGATAAAGAATTTGTTGATAGTTTTAAAGAGAAAGGGCGTTCATTACCGCCCGAATATATATTTAAAAGTGATAAAATATTAGTTCAAAGAACAAGAAGAGGACTCAAAAGAAAACTAGTTTGCTACTATGATGATAAAAAATTTTATAACCTTAATCGGTTATCTAATATTGTGATTATAGACACAAAATTTTCGCTAAAATATATTCATGCATTACTCAACAGTTCACTTATGGATTATTATTTTAATGTAGTTTTTAATGAATACGAGGTTAAACCAGTTCACCTTGCAGAATTACCAATAAAAGATATTTTGCCTAAAGATCAAAAGAAATTTGTTGACTTAATAGATAAAATTAAGGGAATGGAATCCGATGCCAAAAATTTTAAATTTATTGAAGCTGAAATTGATAAATTAGTTTACAGATTATATGATATTTCACCTGAAGAACAAATTGTCGTTGAAGCGTAAATTGTATTTGACTTACTTTATATTATGGCTAAGAAAATAACCTATTTATTAGGAGCTGGAGCAAGTTATCAAGCTTGTCCAGTTTGGCGTGAACAAGCTGAAAAAATGGTTGAATTTGGAATTACTTATTCTAAGTTTAAGCAAGTGGAGCTTGGCACAAGTAAAGAATCAGATCTAAAAGGAATGGAGAAAGTTTTATACGACATTCATTATTTTGGAAATAAAGGATTAGAATATGGAACAGTCGATACTTATGCTAAAAAGTTGAATTTAAGTAATGATCATGAATGTGAATTGCAAAAATTAAAAATTGCCATAAGTGTATTTTTTACACTTTGGGAATCCGGAAATTTTCCTCAAAAAAAATTAGAGAAAAGAAACGTTGAAGATGTAGATAAAAGATACATTGCATTATTAGCATCATTGCTTCAATCGGAAAACGATATTCCAAAGTTGAAAAGCCATGTGAAATTTGTTACTTGGAACTATGATTTGCAACTTGAGCGAGCGTTTAAACAATTTTGTAATAATGAATTGAAGTTCAAAGAAATTTCGGAGAATTTAAGTTTTCGAGTCAGTGCTAATGTAAATAAGCAATTGGAGGTGTGTCATCTTAACGGTTATAATGGTTTCTACTATACTAATAATACCTTTAATAATGAGAATGAAGAACATGATTTTTTAGACCGTACCACTTCAAAAGAAATTAATGAAATTTTGAAAGCAATAGAATTTATTGGCGAAAGCGCAAGTCGTGAATCAATTAATCCTTACAGTCATATAAATTTTGCATGGGAGAATAATGATCTCGCAAGTAAAACAAGATCCGAAGCACAAAGAATTTTTCGAGAAACCGATGTCTTAGTAATTATTGGATATTCCTTTCCTGCATTCAACAAAGAAATTGATGCCTTACTATTTAAAGAGATCAAAGGTCGTAATGTTAAAATTATTTATCAGGATCCAAATGCCAGAAGAGATTTTCTGGAGTTACTCGTGGACAAGGACAAGAACCCGATCACAATTAAGAAAGACAAGATTGATCAGTTTATTTTACCATATGAGTTGGAGTAGGGCATGCCACCTAAATTTTGATTTAAATAAAACAATATTCCTATTGTGATTTTGTAAAATAGAGTTAGATAATTCTAATTTAGTAGGACAATTTAGCATTTTAGATTCAAATTTAAGAATAGTGCTTACTGTTATCCTCGCATTTATTTATCTTTGAACTTTAAATACCAGGAAATGGGTCTTAAGGATAAATTGAGAAAAGAAATTGCATCTGGCGAGAATTCGAAAGTTGATTGGGCGAAACGAAAAGCTGAATGGATTGATTCTGTGACGGAACTTGATAATCTGATTGTGGATTGGTTCAGCGATTACAAGGCAGAAGGTTTATTGGATTTTAGATTTTCAGAAAAGGAAAATAGTGAAGAATATATAGGTAATTACAATGTAAATATTTTGCATTTGTGTTTTTCAACCGGT